>NZ_JBPEHH010000069.1:0-21823 GCF_054177595.1 Haladaptatus ordinarius
CGGCGCTCTCACTGGAGTGAGACCGCCGTCTTTGGTTGAATCATTCGCTCATCCGCGCCAGCTACTCTCGTCTCGCCCCAGAAACCGAGTCAGTAATCAGGAACGATGGGAACTACCGAATATCCGAGTATTCGCGTTCGACGATCTTCTTCTCGTCGTCGACATCGACCGCATCAATAACGAGAACATCGTCGAACTCGCGACATCAGCCGCTTTAGACACCGTCTCGATCCACCGAGTCACAGATGCCTCACTGCAAATCGCAGGCAATGGCTATCAAGTGCAACTGCCGGGTGCTGCAGATGCTGGATTCCACGTTGGTGATCGAGCGCCCTGTACATCAGCACCAAATCTGCTCGTGATTGCAGTGGAAGGATCCGAACGAGTGGCCGCAGATATAGTAACAATTCGGAAAGAGCAGGTCTGAAAATGGTTGTGTCGTGTGTTAGTAGCGCATGCTAACGGTATCTCGACCAGTTTTCTTTTAGTTATCTGTGTGTCACTCTATTTCTATATATTTCCTAGCCAATTCCCATGCCCCTAACTGAGCGATTTGCATATAAGGTTTTTATAGTAGTGGCTACTAAGAGTATCTATGGAGAGTGAGAGTGTCCAGCAATCGGGATCAACAGGAGGTGAAGAAACATCCGGAGCGACGATACAGGTACCTGTACCAGCTAACAATCCAAATCTCTATCGCCACAAAGCAACGGATGAATTACTCCGGTTTTTAATAGACCGTCCTTTCGAGGAGTATACAATCCGAGCACTTGCATCGATTGTGGATGTCACACATCGAACCGTCGGAAAAGCAGTCGACGTGCTCGCATCAAATGACCTCGTCCATGTTCGACATGAGGGAAACAAGAAACTCGTCAGTATCAATCGAGAGCGAGTGACCATTCCAGACAATCCGTTGCTCCGTATCCCACAGGCAGAATTCCACGCACCGGTACGAACCGCTGTCGAGACACTCAATAGTGACCTCGATGATGTGCTCGGCGTTCTCGTCTACGGGAGTGTCGCACGTGGTGAAGCCGATCGGCAAAGCGATATTGATCTCTGGGTACTGGTTCGCGAACACCGAGGCCGCAACCAACGACGCGCAGCTCAAATCGGGAAAGAACTCGCATCAAAGCAAATCAATGGTGAGCGATATGACTTTCATATTGTTGTGGAATCCCCTGCGTCTGTGCCCGCACACACAGAAGACATCGCCGAAACTGTTGTCTCTGGGATCACGCTATCCGAGACCGAAGAGTTCGAGAAATTCCAATCAATCATGGAGGACCTAGTCGATGAGTGACGATCCAAAGGTGGTCACGGATACACTCGATACCGCACATCGATCCTTTGAGCAAGACGGAACACCAGAGGATGGACTTACCGAACTCACTGAAGATGAAGCACAACTCAAGAAGGCATGTCGTCTGATTGCTGCTGCACAGACGCTTCAAGATCAAAATGGGTACCATACAGCCGTCGTCGAACTCGCGTTTGGGGCGATCGAGCGCTCATTCGAATTTTATGCTATCGCGATGAGCGATGATGCAGTTCACGATTTTATGGACCACGAGTATGCGTATCAACGCGCGTTTGAACTGGGAGTGATTAGCGACGATTTGAAAGAAGATTTCCAAGCGTTGTACAATGAGAATCGAGCGGCATCGTACTATTCTGGGCGGGCAGTTACCGCCGAGCAGGCGGATGCTATGCTCGAACTTGCGATAACGATACATGAGTTCCTGCGGGATCACCCACGAGACCACTTCAGTTGTCTTTGTGACCGATGACAGTCAATTATCAGTTAGTCCGGAGTAGAGCACTTGTAGAGAAAGAGAGATGCCTTCTTGGAACGCATTGACTGCATTGAATGCATTGAACGCATTGGCTTCTTGGAACGCATTGAACAACGAGAGCGATTGGAAGTCAATTTGATCCTTTAGTGGCTAAGGGATATAGCACACGCTCAGGGGCTACGAAGGCACCTAGGTAATACTAGCGAATGGAAGTCACAGAAGCGAAAGCGTTCAAAGAACGCATTGAACGAGTGGAAGGTAAAGGTGGAAGGGAAAAGTGCTCAAACAGAGGGAGGGGTCAGAAGCCTACTCGTCAACTGACGAGAGAAAGTCACTGATACGAGAATCTTGTTCGAGAACGGATTTGACGATGTCGGGTTCTTCAAGGAGACGGTGCTTTGCGTGAACCCCTTGGCCACGCCCACGCCCTCGACGTTCTGATTGAATCACGTTCAGGAAATCATGCTCTTTCAAAATTTCTTGAGTACGGCGTTCAGAGAGCATATCGAGACCAGTACCACGCGCGATTTGCTGGTACCGGCGATAAATTTCCTTCGTGGAGAACTCATCGGCTTGCTGTGACTCGGTAAGATTGGTAAGCGCCAGCAGAATCGTCTTTGCTTGTGTCGGAGCACCAGCGATCAATTCGGCAAATCGGTCGGCTTCGGTCTTTTTCTTTGCCTTGCGAACGTGTTCATCGGTTACTGGCACGGTATCTGACTGAGTAGCAATACGGCCAGCATTTCGAAGAATATCGATCGCTTTGCGGGCATCGCCGTGTTCCTGAGCTGCAAGCGCTGCGGTTAGTGGAATGACATCACCTTCGAGGACATCTTCGCGAAAAGCATCACGACGGTTCTCGAGAATATCGACGAGTTGGGTTGCATCGTAAGCGGGAAAAACCAGTTCATCGCGTGCAAAACTGGATTTGACGCGTTCACCGAGTTCATCGGCGAAATTGATCTTGTTTGAGATCCCAATGATACCGATATTCGATTCAGAGATTTGCTGATTTTCTCCTGCTCGCGATAACTTCCGAAGGACTTCATCGTCCTCGAGGAGGTCAATTTCATCAAGGATGAGAATCGCGACGTCACAACAGGTATCGAGAACACTCCAGAGACGACGATAGTAGTCACCTGTTGCGAGTCCCCGTTCCGGGATAGTGATGTTGCTTTGCGCTGGCTCGTTAAGTTCGCGCCCAATGGTCTTAACGACACCAGCTTCGGTATTTTGTTCGCCACAATCAACGTAGGCAGCTTTCACTATGATGTCATCGCGCTGTGCTTCTTGAATGACGCGCTCGGTTACGCTTCGCGAAATCAAACTCTTTCCCGTTCCGGTTTCGCCGAAAATGAGGAGATGAGTGGGCTCGCGGCCAAAAATTGCAGGGTTGAGCGCCTCTGCAACTTGTTTCATATGCTCATCTCGACCTACGATTCGATCCGACCCGGGAATGTGCTTGATTTTCAAAAGTTCTTCTCGGGCGAAGACTGGGTCATCGTACCGAAAGAGTGGATCGCGGTCGTCTGACTCATCGGATACCATGCGATTGACTACTACATAATCGCCATTCGTAATAAAGGGCAGGGGAGTCGCGGATGTAAGTCGGTGAAAATCACAACACATAGCTATCAAAGTCGTGGATTGTGTTTTCTGAATGATTTAGGTGGCGTCGCGGATGATATACTGAACGACGTTTGCAAATCCGGCGTCGGACACCCCTGTCGCGGATGTAAAAACAGGAAATATTGGCGATAGAAGGCCCCGATCCGTTGGCAGATGAAAATTCGAGTCAATAAAACGAGCCGGAACACACACACCACCATCGCGGATGTAACGGATGAGCGAATGGGTAGGAGAGAGTCTTTAAATCACGGAATTAGCCAAATGCATAACACGAAGAGTGGTCGAAACAGAAGACCACTCTTCCAAATGGTCGAAATTAGCTTAATGGACTTTACAACCCCTATGCTATAAGTGAGTTTCGGGAATAATACAAAGAACCGATGGGTATCTACTAGACCGACAGGGTTCATTAGGAGTTACATCCGCGATGGTGGTGTGTCTCCCATCTATTCGAACCAGCGACACACTCCTCTTTCCGTTACATCCGCGACCGAGGTGTGTCTGTAAAGATTCGTGGAACTCCCGATCGGGATCCTTCTCGCGAATATATTGAGGACTAGATCTCGAGGTGGTCAACAGCTAATCGATGCTTTGAGGCGGTTTGTCTGACGTAGATTTATTTTCTATGCGTTCATGGAACGACTTGCGTTCCATGAGCGAAATACAAACCATCGGGATTACGAACCAAAAAGGGGGCGTTGCGAAGTCGACGAACACGATCAACCTCGCAGGCGCGCTGGCATATCGAGGCAACCGCGTGCTTGCAGCAGATCTCGACCCGCAGGGGTATCTCACGAACAAACTCAACTTACGAGACGCATACAAAGCTGACCCACCGTCGTTGTTCGATGCGATGAAAGAGCCGACTGACCACGATATCAACAACCTCACCGTGGAGCATGCCGAGTTCGACGTTCTTCCAGGGAATATTGATATGTTCCGCCTAGAGCAGGACCTTATCGCCTCAGGATGGCGACCTCGGGAACGACTCCAGATGCTGTTCGATGATTTGGAGGGCTACGATTTCGTCCTTGTTGATGCTCCGCCGAGTTTGGGGCCAATTAACGACAATGTCCTTCTCGCTTGTGGTGATATCATTGTTCCAGTCGAAGCTGAAGATACATCCATTCTCGCACTTGACCATCTTCTCACACAGATTGAGACGCTGGAGAAACGATACGACGTCACTGTATCCGAGCGTGGGGTCATTATCTCTAACGTCAACTATCCGCTTGACAACGAACAACGGGAAATGATTCAGTGGTTCGAGGATACCTTTGACAATCGCTGTCCTGTTTACGAAGTTCGACATCGAGCCGCAATCAAACGAGCGATGAATGCTGGTGGCTCCATTTTTGCGCCAGATGCAGAGGAATGTGACATGATTGAGGTCTATGATCGAATCGCGGCAGACCTTGAGGTGACCCATGAGTGACCACCGTGACGACGCAACCAACCGGATCGCTGCACGTTTCGATGGAGAACAGACAGAGAAGAACGAAGGGAACGATAAGAACGCAAGGAATGCAAAGAACAGTGGGAACGCACAGTCTGCTCAATCCGATGGGAAGTCGGATTCTTCTGTGAACGCAAAGAACGATGGGAAAGCAAAGAACGTAAAGAAGGATTGGAACGCACGGAGTGTTTATTTGTCTGATGACCTTGATCGGAAGGTGTCGACTGGCTACAAGCGTCTTGACTTAGAACTCGAAATGGAGTTTGGAGAGACAGTGAAAAAGACTCGCCATTTCTACCCACTCGTGTTCGAGCTTGGATTAGAACGCATGGAAGAATTGGAACCACAGGAACTCATGGAACGCATTGAACGCATGGAACTCTAAGAACGGCTGGAAAAAGTGCTCGTAGGAAGGTGATTTCTTCGAAGAAAACAGAACTAGTCCAGATGACCAGTTGGTTCTGTAGCCACTCCGTGGTTTCTGCGAGTGGTTGAGCAACATGAAAATATTTAACACCACTATTCGAGACAGTGCGCGGATACCGGGTCACCAAGCTCTGTTTGCGGTTTCAGTTGTGTTCCGATCGTACTCTGATCTCGGTCGAGAATTTCCGCGATTTCGGCTATCGTACTGTGTGGGTGATCGAGTACGGTGAGATATACACGGAATGCTGCTATATGGATTCCACAGACCGTTGCCATTGGTTCCGTAAGTTGGCCTTGTTGAAATCCTCAAACAATGATGGGCTTTAGTGACCGTGCTGAATATAGGGCGCTTATTGATCACTCCGCTCTTCAGTGTGACGTTGATCTCTCTTTTCCCATGTGATGTTTTTATCACCCAACGGAGAATGCATTAGATATGGACACTCGGACGTTCAACGAGTCGGGGAACCCGACGATCCTCTTCGTCATGGGGTTTGGCAATCGGATAGATGGTGATAATGAGGGCTGGCTGATCGACCGACTTACTGAGGCGGGCTACCGAGTTCGCGCACTCCAATTAGCCACTAACATCGCTGATTTTGAGGACGAGTATCGAGTGCCAGTTCAGCGGGTGCACGACGAGTGTGAACCAGCGGTTGTGTTGAGTCATAGTCTGGGAGGACTCATCACGGCGTATCTGGAGACACATGCACGAACGGTGTATCTCTCACCTTGGTGGGGAATTTACGAAGGGAAGGTCTCCACGTGGGAACGATGGATCGTTCCACGGTTGCCGATCAGCGCCCGGATTCTCCCGACCAAAACGCGCCGCGATGAGGTCGGTGCGCATATGCCAGTCGATGCGTGGGAACACCTCCCGAAACGGATCTCACCGGTCTTTATTTCGGAAATCTATCGCGCACAGCAGGCACGACCACCAATCAGTGAGGATGCCGTGGTCTTTGTTTCGCTCAAGGATACCATTATCAGTCTCCAATCAGTAGGAACGGCGGTGTGTACCGACCAGATTCGTCTATACGATGGAGGACACCAACTGTTTTCGGCGAAAGGTCGCCAAGAGGCCATCGAGACTCTACTCACGACTCTATCAACATGAGTGTAGAATACGACATTCCCGGTTCACCGTGAGGCGCAGGGCCGGATTTGAGGGGATACCACTGAATTCGTTGTGCTGAATACACCCTCTGTCTGTAGCACGCCGGTTCTATCAGCCATTGTTAATTTCGATAGATTCAGTAAGTTTTAAATTAGATTTCTCATCAAGTGGTTGCTAGAATCTCGGTAGACGTTCATCTGGGAGTATTGCCTCCTCTGTCGGCCCATTGTCTTCTATCTCCAGATATATGGGGACTAGTGGTATTTAATTGGTCTTTATCACACACTCAGCACATCTACCGAGATAGAAGGCGATGAGGATATTTACTGTGGCTGAAGTTGCATTGGGAGTCCACTTTTTGTCTTCATAGTCATTCCTGGTTCAACCGAAACCTCCTCCTTACCTATCCATTCAAGCATCCAGTGTTGACCAATCGTCGCTAGCACAAGCGTTGCTTCTAATGTGGCAAATTCTCGCCCGATACATGTCCGACGTCCCCCACCAAATGGAATGTATGCGTAGTCAGGCAGTGTGTCCTCAAACTCTGTTGTCCACCGATCTGGACGGAATGACGAAGGGTTGTCGTAGAATCGCTCATCACGGTGTATTGCTAGGAGAGGGAGATGGATTTGCGTATCCGCTGGAATCCGGTATCCATCGAGTTTAACATCCTGCGTTGTTTGGCGGGGAATTGTGTGTACTGGCGGATACATACGAAGTGTCTCTGTCACAATTCGCTGTGTCAGCTCTAAGTCAGAGATGTCCGCATGCGTCGGTGGCTCACCGCCTAGCACTGTATCGAGTTCCTCGTGAAACGCGTGTTGTATCTCGGGGTTTTGGGCTACTGCGTACCAGGCGAACCCAAGAGCGGCTGCAGTCGTTTCATATCCAGCAAAGAGCATTGTGAGAAGCTGTCCCTCGACTTCTTCGGTACTCAGGTGATCTTGACCACTCGCTTCACGAGCCTCCGCAAGTTTTGAGAAGAGTGTTTCTTGGTGGAGGCCATCAGGCTGTGACCCTTCACCGTATTCAGTAAGTAGTCGTCGAATTTCCGATCGAAGATACTCCTTTGACTCGGAAAAGTGATGGCGTGATGGCGTTGGGATCCAATTTGGTAACAACCAGGATGTTGGTGCGAACCAGCTATTAAGACCATCTGATGCGGCTCGAAGTTCGTCACCCTCTCCTGGTGCTAGCTCGCGGCCGAAGAGTGTCGCAAAGAGAATTTCGAGGGTGAGATTTTGCATCTCCGATTCGATATCCCGTGTTTCGCCCACCGACCACGTCTTGAGACGACGCTGTGTTGCCTTAACCATGTAGTCCCCATAACCGGCGACCTGCTTGCGGTGAAACAGTGGTTGGAGGATATTTCGCTGTCGGCGCCATTGATCGCCCTCGGTAGCGAGCACCCCTTGTCCGAATGCCTTCTGGAAATCCTCTGTTTTGCTGAAGGCCTTAACATCGTCTACCAGTACCTGCCTGAAATAATCAGGATGAGCTAGAACATAAATCTCCTCGGTTGGAAGCACCAATCGATAGATATCTCCGCATTCGTCGATTGCGTCGTACGTAAACTCAAACGGATCTTGAGCAAATGCGAGAGTATGACCGAGCACCGGAAGGCCCGTTGGGGCCGGTGGTTGCCGCGGTTCTGAATCCATAGTTGCACAACACTCCAGCAGTTAGATAAAGCCATTGTACCACAGGCCAGGCTATGGGTATGGAGGAAGCACTGAAGTGGTCTAATGGAGACCATTCTAATATTTTACTCCTCCTTTATTATAAATACATATTCTCAACTAGATTACGAACGATATTCCAAAGCAAATAATATATTAGACTGAACGGCCGAATAGGCACTATCGATACTAAACCGTGACTGCTACTACTCGCGATATACAGCATCCACTCATAGACGAAGCACTGACCATTCGCAGCGTTATCAACGAGATCGTAGATTCTGCACGTCTTGCAGTGCTTCGTGCCCTTCGGGACTTAGCAACTCCGACTACTCAAACGGACATCGCGAACCATATTGATCTCTCTCGGCAGGCGGTTTCTCCATATCTTGCCGGCCTACAGAGTCATGGGTTTGTCCGTTGTTCTGAGTCAGGGGCCGAACTAACCGCTGGAGGAAAACTCCTTCTGGAAAGAATGGAGAAATGTCTATACTCAATCTCGACCGAACGGCTTTCCTCTTTAACGCGATCTGCCCATCCACTCATACTCTTGCAACAACTTACAAAGGGTCCCTATCGACTAAGAGACGTTCAGACGACAGCGAACAACTTGCCGTCGAAAGCGACCATCAGACGTACTCTCACCGAATTTGCGCAGTATGAATGGCTCGAGGACGACGCCGGACAATATCGAATTACAGCCGTTGGGTCAGATGCGTTGAAGGAGTACAGTAAACTAGTTATCGTTGTTGAGCAGCTTATCGAGAAGATACCATGGTTACAGCGTCTACCGCTGGATGCTGCTACGGTTCCAGTAGAAGCACTTGCTGAAGCCGATTTGTCCGTCTCGTATCCTCGCAGTCCTGCATCGGCTCTCTCGACTTGTCTTGATCTCTATGATCCTCACATCAGTCGATTTCGATGTTTGTGTTCCGTGTATAATCCTGTCCTTTTCCATGCCTACCATGGGTTGCTAAAACTTGGTATTGAATCGGAAGCTATCCTCGATTGGCCAACGTACAAGAAAGCCGCAAACAATTCAAGAACTCACTATGCAGTGGAATCCGACCGGTACGATCACTACCAGCCACTGATCTTGGAAGAATCTCAGACAGTAGGGATTGGAATATATGACGATCGAAAAGTTGCTATTGCGGCGTACAACGAAGCTGGGGACGGTAACCATATTGCCATGATTCAGAGTTCGGACGATCGACTTGTCGACTGGGGCATTGGGTTATATGAATCATTCCGAGCAAAAGCACAACCGACGTCTGAGATCTGTTTTGAATGAGTACACACCCGTGAACCACTATTGAAGTGCACTACTCGATCAAAAAACACCGCTCAGAGATGTTAGCATAATTTTCAGTGTTTCATAAGTGTTTACACCGTAAAGGGCGGTGCAAATAATACACCTCGGTGAGAAGCGATAGCCACGCCGGAGGTCGTTTCCCGACCTGCTGGCCTGGATGTGTCATCACTTGACGCTATTCGGGCGATGAAAGAGAACCGCACGGCTCTCGGGTCGGTATCACCGGTGCGCAAATCAGCGAACGTACGTGGGCTCTAATCACTCGTTCGCGGGCGCACCGGCCATCTCTGGCACAGAACACACCCAAGCACTACGCTAAGCTATGTCCCAGAGTACCCAAAGCTTCGAAACGAGTTCTTGTAAAGGTTCCCCGCTGCCGGACACGCAGTGCCGACTAGATCAGTGGACAGACAAGACTGACAAGAGTAGATCGAGTTCGTCCAACCAATCCGCCTCGAATTTTGGCTTTTCAACGGCACTATCGTCGCTGACAACAGCTGACGAACTTGAGCAGCATCCGTACCGTGATCCAGATCGGCTGCGGACTGCCTACGAGCAAGCAGGAACAATCGCGGGCACGGCGGCCCACTTCGACGTCTCAGAAACGACAGCTCGCCTGTGGCTAATTCACCACGGAATCTATGATCCCGAAAGAGAGGGACTGTCATCTGTTGCGAACCGACTGGAAGATCTGTTGCCCGAGGATCTTGGACTTTCCCCACTGGGTGAGGGCCGATGAGCACCACGGATTTCGGAGGTGAATACTGATGTCGATCGGACTGTCACCCGACGAAGTTGATGAGAACGCAGTCTCGGATGAGGACTTTGCCGCCGCGATAGGAATGGACGTGCAAGAGCTGAACACATCGAACGCGGACACGGCTGAGCAGGAGGCCCCAAGCCGGGAAACGATGTGGGCGGTAATCCAGCAGCAGGCTGAGCAGACCAAATCGCTTCAGCAACACGTCGAGACGCTCGAGCAAGATCAAAAGAAGGCCAAAGAAGAACTGGCTGAGGCACGAGATCGGGCTGACCGCGCCGAGGCCGTGGCCGACGCCGCGATTGCGCATATCCGCCAACAATGGACGTATTCTACAGACGCGCTCGAAACACGGATTGACAACGTGACGACGCGCGTGTTCGAGAACCACGAACAACGGCTCCAGGACATTGAACACGACCGAGTGGACGTCAGCGACCTCATCAATTCGGACGTGACCCACGATCTCGAAATACAACGGAAGACGGCCGCACGACTAGCCGCTGAACGGGAGGACACCGACTCGCCTCTGTCGGGGAACAAGCATCGGATGACGTTCCTCTGGCGCGAGTTCATCGAATCAGCGCAAAAGACGAAAGGCGGGAAACTCGAACTTGATTCGTCAGCGTGTCGTCGTCGGTTGGAACACCGCGCCGGGATGCACGATCCGAACACGAACACGGTGCAGCGGTCGATGAAAATGCTGGCGCGTCATACGCGACACAACGGTAGCGTGAGTGGGTCAGGCGAGTGGGACAACCACGATAACCTCGTTCGCTTCGAACCCGGCGAGCGGGGCGGACAGGCTGCCCGCTTGGTTGCTGACGCGGAGGAGTTCCGTGAATTCGCTGCCGAACAGTCACGGGCCGCGCTCGAACAAGGAGGTGAGGAAGAGCGATAATTACCCTGTCGTAATTATCCCTCGAACGCGGGGCGTAATCTTACCCCGAAGCGGTTCTGGAGTACTCCTCCACAGATGACAAGGGGGGCGCAAATTGCGCCCCCCTTCGATGTGGAACGAACGGTCGGCTACTGTGGGGTGTAATTATTCTCACTTTTCTCACCGCGCTTGTGAGGTGGAAAATGGTGTGAGAACAGGTCTGGCGTGATTACGGTTCACTTTCGGGCGTTAATTACGACAGTGTAATCTTGGCCGGGATGTGTATTGGTGATCCAATTTAGCAGGGGAATTCGAAAGAGCAAGATTCGCCTTCAGGGCTCGGGAATTGACGATGAATACCCTGCGAAGAAATCCCATGGTGAGGCATTCGTTGCTGCCGTCCAAAAGCAAATCAATCACTAATCTTATTTGTCAATCTGCATTTCCTTCTGATCGACCAAACATCCACGACTTTGCACGTGTGAGTAGCGACGTCTCCTTACTATCTTCGACCGCCGGGACCGGATCGGCTTCGAGTTGTCGCGTCAGTCGGTCATTTTCTTCGTGCAATCGCTCAATTTCGCCTTCAAGCCGGGATAGAGCCTCTCTCAGGAAAGCGGATTCAGAATCTGAATCCAGTGCTGAACGCGTTGACTCACGATTGCGGATGATTTGACGGACGTATTCACTTCTGGATTCATCTTGTTTCTTCGCTTCCTTCTCCAACTCCTCTATTTCGTCTTTTTCAAGCCGGACGGTCATGTTCTTCATTGAGTTGGTCTGTGAATACGCTTGGATTCATATAGGATTCAGTCAGACGTGCGTGCGACGTATTTCGAGTGGAACCCATAGTTAGTATAATATACTAATACGCACGGCGCGCATCGATTGTCCTCGCTCACTGAAGTTGAGACCGGTGCTTTCAATGCATGAGCCACGAGTCCATCGGCCCATACTTCTCTACTCGACTTATGGAGACCTCGTTGATTGCGTTGGTGGCGTCCTCGACGAGTTGTGCTCTCACCATCATTGAAGGCTCGTTCGTCTGCTCAACCCAGACGTCTCGATCCCGCTAGCATTGTATCGACTTCACGATATATCGGCTCTCTGTCCACAACTCGACGCACCGAACGTGGAGTTCCAGCGCCGCGTGAGTCAGCAACAGGAGAAAGTCAAAATCGTGGCAATGGACATGGCCACAGCGGATGGGCTGAACGAGATGCGGTATCACGAGTTTGATCTCCTCGAGGATGGCACAGTCATGGGTGGCGTCACACCCGTTGTGACCGGACGTGACGGTAGTGGGGTGTGAGAACGCCGAGAAAATAGAACACAGGTGATACGTTGGACGGGGCGTGACGTGTAGACCGCCTCTGGTTGCGGCTTGGGGCGGTTCCTTACGTTTCCGACGCTTCTCACTCTAGTCACAACTACGAAAGAACCCAATTTCATTCAGAGTCAGTATAGATGTATATTAAAGCTACCTCGTGGTTTCGCTCTCGTGTCCGCTCACAACGGGTGTGACTCATCATTCCAATGATGATTTGTTGAATTCAGCTGCGTTCGTGTGTTCAAGGGTCTTTCTGACTGCTTTCTATGGAAAGAGTGAATGACCATATTAGCTCCCACGAAGCCGAATAACTGGTAGACAGTTATCGGTCAGGGAGCTGTGCGCAAGATCTATGCTTTTCCCAAAGGTGGCGACCCGACTAATTCCACTGCGTTTCTAATTTTAGGGAGTAGTCGAAGCGATACCACAGTGACGGATTCAAATAATCAGGTGTATCGTCGTGATCGACCCACCTCTAATAGGTCGTAGTCGCAGTGGTCGTAGTCGTTGTTTCTTCTTCTGCATCCACGGTTGTCACAAGGTCGAACGCCTGGGCTTCGTCGGTGGCCTCCAACAGACCGACAGCAAACGCTGACACGGCCGTGCCACCAGCAAGCGTCACATCGAACGTCGCGACGGCCTTCTTCTCTCCGGCGGGTCGAACTTCGAGTGTGTAGGACCCGGCAGGCACTTCGACGTAGTCACTGGCGTCACCGACTTTGAGTCCTTCGACCAGAACATCACCATCTGCTGCGATATCGACTGCTGGCGCATCGGTCGAGAGATGGATCGCTCGCAAACGAACCTGATTCCCCAACGGCATTTCGTTGTTGTCAACGAACAAGAACGGACCTGGGGTATCGTCCGTGCCCGCTGCCGCCGCATATGTGTAATCGGTGTTGGCTTCGAGCGTAAGCTGTTCTTTGAGAAACGCACCCTCCCGTCCTTCCCCTGCGGGCGCGAATTGAAGGGTGTGGCCTCCCGGTTCGAATTCGAGGTAGTCGCTCACATCCTTGTATGCCACACCGTTCAGGACGCACTCTCCGTCGACAAACACGTTGATTGCCGGCACGCCGGGGACGGCGTGGATGATTCGAAGACGGGCGACCTCGCTGCTATTCGCCGTGGCTGTCTCTTGTGCGCTTGAAACCCCTCCGAAAATGGTCAGTCCACTTGCCCCAATTGCTCGAAGTACGTGTCGTCGTGTCTGAGTCATCTGCACTTCCCCCCACAAAAGGCACCATTGGTTAGTAGAAAAGGATTTTGTCCAGCAATTTCGACCGATCTCATCTCGGCTCGATGAACACATCGATCCTCACGGTCTGTCCCCGAGTAATCGTCGTAGTCAGGATGATTTGGCCGCGTACGAGATCACGACGGGAATCAACATTCTGAGTCACGATGATCCATCGGTCATTGAACCGCTGGAGCACGAGAACAATCGGGACTTGGTGAATTCACCTCGAGACTTCTCACTGCAGAGCCTATCCAGCCAGTGTTTCACTCAGCGTGTAAATACTCGAGGTATCGTCCATATTAAAAGTCGATACTAGCATTCTCAACAAGCAGAAATTAAAATCAGTGCTCGCACTCTAGCGGATTGGCCGTCGAAGTACGTGGCTGGAAATCGTTCTCCGTAAAGACATGACTATGGACAATCATTTGCATGAATACATAAGCATCTGGATGTTGCCTCTTGCTCAAAGAGGGGCAAGAACGGATGAGCAACAAATCGGGGGTTTCCGAACAAGTAATATCGCTCCCCGAAGGCGGGGGAGCGCTCAAAGGAATTGGCGAAACGTTCTCTGCGGACCTACACACCGGAACGGGTAATTTCACCGTCCCAATCGATCTTCCCGCGGGACGGAACGATTTCGGGCCTGAACTCAGTTTAACCTACAGTACAGGGAATGGGAATAGTGCATTCGGGCAAGGCTGGCAGTTGAGCGTTCCGGGCGTCAGTCGGAAAACCTCTGACGGAGTGCCCATCTATGACGATACCAAAGATACGTTTCTCCTTTCTGGAGCGGAGGATCTCGTGCCCGTTGAGCGCAACGAAGAGGGAGATGAGACGATCTATCGACCCCGAACAGAGGGGTTGTTTGCTCGAATCGTTCACCATCGAAATTCCGAGGACGATTACTGGACGGTGCACAGCAAGGATGGCCTTGTAAGCACGTATGGGACTGCGGATTCACGAGGGACCGATTCAGCTGTTCTCGCTGATCCGAAAAACTGTACCAAGGTGTTTGCGTGGCGGCTCAAGCGAACGGAGGATCCCTTCGGGAACGAGATCGTCTATGAATACGACCGCGATCGCGGGAAAACCGATGAGCGTCACTGGGATCAGACGTATCTGAAGCGGATCAAATACATTGGTGTCGAGTCAGTGGATGGTGGCGAATCCGAATCCAAATATCTCGTCTCCGTTGACTTCGAATACGAGCAGCGATCCAACGAAACGGACCGCGAGACGGAGCGCCCTGACCCGTTCTCGGATTATTCAGCCGGCTTCGAAATCCGGACCCGAAAGCGGTGTAAGGAGATCACCGTGACGACGCACGGTGATGAAGACGGAACGTATGATGCTGACGGGCAGACAATCCGGCGCTACAATTTGATCTATCAGGATGAGCGTCACGATCAGCGGGCACCGTTGAACGGGGTTTCGCTTCTGAGCAAAGTTGAGGTTACCGGACACAAAATGGAGGACGGTGTTGAGGACACACAACAACTACCGCCACTGGAGTTCGGATACTCCGAATTTGACCCCCAAGATCGAAATTTCGACCCCGTCGAAGGCGACCTCCCGACTCGATCACTCGCAAATCCAGACTTGGAGTTGGCGGATCTCGATGCGAACGGGCTGCCGGATATCGTCGAGATGAACGGCACGGTGCGGTACTGGCGAAACCTCGGCAATGGCGAGTTTGACGAGCCACGCATGATGCGCGAAGCGCCGACGCAGGCGCGCCTGGCTGATCCTGGCGTCCAGATGATGGATATGAATGGTGATGCCCAGGTCGACTTAATGGTCTCCGGCAATGGGACCAACGGGCCCGCAGGCTACTTCTCGCTGCAACCCGACGGCGGGTGGGATGAGGACGCCTTCCAGCGATTCGAGCAGCCCCCGAGCTTCAGCCTGGAAGACTCCGAGGCGCAACCGACAGACTTGACGGGCGATGGCTCGACGGACGTCATCCGCTCGGGGACGCGGCTGGAACACTTCTTCAGCGATCGGGAGGAAGGGTGGAACGACGTCCGGGCGGTCTCCCGCAAGCGTGCTGAGGCATTTCCCGACGTCTCCTTTTCCGACCCGCGGGTACGGCTCGGCGGCATTTCAGGCGGTGGCCTTCAGGATATCGTCCTCATCCACGACGGGAACGTCGAGTACTGGCCGAATCTCGGACACGGGAACTGGGGCCGTCGCATCCACATGCGTAACAGCCCTCGCTTCCCGTCTGGATACGACCCTCGACGAATCCTTCTCGGTGACGTGAACGGTGACGGGTGTGCGGATCTCGTGTATGTCGACGACGACCGCGTACTGCTGTGGATCAACAAGAGCGGGAACGCGTGGAGCGACCGAATCGAAATCGAGGGGACGCCCTCCGTGACAGACATGGACGCTGTTCGGTTGGTCGATTTGAAGGGAAGCGGGATTCAGGGCGTCCTCTGGAGTGCTGACGCTCGCGGCTCCCGTCACAATATGTTCTTCCTGGACTTTACCGAGGGAACGAAGCCGTACGTCCTGAACGAGATGGACAACCACATGGGGGCGGTGACGCGGGTAAAGTACGAACCGTCGACCCGATTCTACCTCGAAGATCAGCAGGACCGTGAGACACGCTGGCAGACGTCGCTCCCATTCCCTGTGCAGGTCGTCTCGCAGGTCGAGACGATTGACCAAATTTCAGAGAATAAACTCACGACCCTCTATCGGTACCACCAGGGCTACTGGGACGGCGGTGATCGGGAATTCCGTGGATTCGGCTTCGTTGAGCAGGAGGACACGACAACGTTCAACCAATACAACGAGGAGGGACTCCACGACGAGGTAAGCTTTGAGCATGTGGATGACGAACACTTCTCTGACCCGACGCTCACGAAGACATGGTTCCACCAGGGTCCCGTCGGTAACGAGTTTGGTGAGTGGTCGGAGGTGAACCACGAGCGCGAGTACTGGTCGGAGGATCCGCAGGTGCTCTCCTCGCCCGCCGATCGGCAGGCGAATCTCCAGCAGTTGAACCTTGACCGACGGCGTGACCGGCGTGACGCGCTCCGTGCGCTCCGCGGAAGTGTTCTTCGAACTGAACTCTACGCGCTCGACGATGGTGAGCAGGACCGACCCTATACAGTGACGGAAACCGCGTACGAGGTCGTCGAGAAACAGCCACCGAACGAGCGCTCTGAATCGCTCCGACGGCCGGGTTGGAAACAGCCCCGTCGTATCTTCTGTGTCTACAAGACGGGAGAGCGGACCTCCCAGTGGGAACGCGGCGACGACCCGATGACCCAGTTCGCGTTCACGGGCGACTACGACGACTACGGGCAACCACAGTCACAGATTTCGATCGCCGTACCCAGGGGACGGGAGTTCACGAAGACAGCTGCACCGGCTAAGACGAAGCCGTATCTCGCGACGTGGACGAAAACAGAATATATCGATCCACCCGCTGACGACGCAGATCCGTATATTGTCGATCGCGTGGCGAGTTCGACGACCTACGAGATCTCGAACGATGGTCGCGACGACGTCTTCACCCTGAAGACGGCCATCGAAGCCGGCGAGTGTGCGACCGACGTGATCGCCCAGACGGTCAATTTCTACGACGGCGACGGTGGAGGCGCGTTCCGCGGTCGACCAGTCGGCGAGATCGGGGACTACGGCGCGCTGGTTCGGACCGAGGAACTGGTCCTGACTGACGAGGTTCTACAAAAAGCATACTCCGAGGGCAAGATATCACTTCCGAACGCCGAGAATCATCCGTATTTCGAGCCGGGAGAAACTGCGCAGTGGCCACAGCACTATCCTGAGGAGTTCCGTGGATTACTTCGGGGATCGACCGGCGACGGGTCTGCCGACGCCACTCGGCCCGGTCTTTCGATGACTCCACTTGGCTACGGTGTCCCAGACGGCGCCGGGAGCGATTCGCCGTTCATAGCGAATGGGTACTATGTCGCGACCGAGCGGCGGAAATACGATTTCCACGAATCGAGTAGGGTTTCACGGGGGCAACTCGTGGCGACTCGTGGTCCCCGCGGTGACACCACAACCATCGAGTACGATACCTTCGATCTCCTTCCAATCGAGGTCACAGACGCTGTCGGTCTGACGACTGCCGCATCGTACGACTACAGGGTGCTGCAGCCCGTGCAGGTCAAGGACCCGAATGGCAACCGAACACGCGTCCGATACACGCCGCTCGGCCTGCCGGAATCCATTGCGGTCATGGGTGGTGAAGACGAGCAGGTGGGTGATATTCTGGACGAGCCAGGATTCGAATTTGATGCCCCCGGGACGCAGTTCATTTACGATTTCGCGGCGTTCGAGGAGAGTCCACCAGACGACCGACAGCCGATCAACGTTCACACGATCAAGCGCGAACAACACGCGCACGACCTCATTCGAGCGAAGAATGAGGAACGTGACGAAGCCGGGCAGCCGCCACTGACCGACGCTGAAATCAAAGATCTCTTCCCGCGAGAGCAGACAGCCCAGATCCCCGAACAGCCGGAAATTGAACAGTACCCCAATCGGTTCATTCAGTCACGGGAGTACTCTGACGGCTTCGGGCGTCTTGTCCAGACGCGGACGCAAGCCGAAGAGCGCGCGTTCGGCGAGGGGCCCTTCGGCGGCTTCAAAATTGACGAAAACGGTGATTTCCCGAAAGAGGTCACCGGCACATCCGTTTCGAATCAGGCGGCTCCGCGGGTCGTCGTGAGCGGCTGGAAGACCTTCGACAACAAGGGGCGCGTCGTCGAACAGTACGAGCCGTTCTATGACGAGGGATGGGACTACCTCTCTCGATCAGAAGCCAAAGCCACAGAGGTGCAGGGAGGATCGGACCAGTCGACGATTTTTGGCGCAGCGGTCCGGACGTACTACGATCCGCGTGGACAGCCGGTTCGAACGGTCAATCCTGATGGCTCCGAACAGCGTGTCGTCCACGGCATCCCTGACGATCTTACCGACCCTGAACGATTCAAGCCGAGCCCGTGGGAAATCTACACCTACGACGAGAATGACAACGCGGGCCGAACACACGGAACGGACTCGAAAGCGCCCACGCACCACTGGAACACGCCATCGAGCGCGGTCGTGGATGCGCTCGGCCGGACGATCGAGACAGTCGAACGGACACGAGAAAAGGAGGAAGAGCGACTCGAAGAAGTCAGCACAAAGTCCACATATGACATCCGCGGGAATCCACTGACGATCACCGACGCGCTTGAACGAACGGCGTTCGAGCATGTCTACGACCTCGCGAATTCGATGCTTCGAACTGACAGTATCGATGCTGGCGAACGGCTGATCGTCCGTGACGCGGCGGGCAACGAAGTTGAACGACGTGACAGCAGGGAGGCGCTTACGCTGCGGGCGTACGACGCGCTCAATCGTTCGACGCACGTCTGGGCCCGCGATGGCAAGGAAGGTGACGTGACGCTGCGCGAGCGCCTCGTCTACGGTGACGACACCGAGTTCGTCTCAACTTCGACGGCCAAGGCAGGGAATCTCTCTGGTGCTCTCTACCGCCACTACGACGAAGCCGGGCTGCTCGCGTTCGACTCGTATGACTTCAAGGGGAATGTCGAAGCAAAGATACGGCGCGTCCTCACGGACGACATCGTATCAACTCCCGGTCCAGTGGGATGGGGGTCGGGCGGCAGGGTGTCGCTCGAATCGAGGGAAGCCCAACTTCTCGAAGACGAGGGCGATATGTACGAAACGTCCTTCGAGTACGACGGCCTCAACCGGCCGGTGAGAGTCGTCTATCCCAAGGACGTCACTGACGATCGCAAAGTATTGCGGCCGGAGTACAACCGCGCGGGAACGCTCAAACGAGTCGAGTTACATAGTAATGTGGGAACCGCTCAGGAGTCGAGTGAGACGTTCGTCGATCACATTGCGTACGACGCGAAAGGGCAGCGCACGCTCGTCACATACGGAAACGGGGTGATGACGCGGTACGCGTACGACCCCGAGACGTTCCGGCTCAGCAGGATGCGGTCTGAGACGTACGAACCAGACACCAATGGCTATCGAGCGACTGGTGACCAGCCCGGTGGAGACCTCTATCAGAACTTCACCTACGGGTACGATCTTGTCGGGAACATCACGAGCATCACCGACCAGACGCCGCACTGTGGCGTGCAAGACACAATGGACCGTAGACACGAGCTGGACCGAAAATTCAAGTACGACCCGCTCTACCGACTGGTCTACGCCACCGGGCGCGAGTGCACTGCGCTATTAGATGAGCGCCCGATGACGGACTACACGCCCTGTGGTCACCAGCCACCCGGTACGGGGATGCCCACTGTCACCCCTGAGAAGGCGCCCGAACAGACGGCCAAGTACTGGGAGCGGTACAACTACGATGCGGTCGGGAACATGACGCGGATGCGGCACGGCGCCCAGAGTGATGACCGTAACAAAACCAACCCGAGTTGGACCCGCCACTTCAATGTTGAGGGAGAGAACAACCAACTCGTGTACGCCGGGAGTTCACCCACCGGTTCTAACAAGACCCACACCTACGACAAGAATGGGAATCTCACTGCCCAGAAAACGGGAGAAAGGATGGTTCTCAACTGGGATCACGCTGACCGGCTCCGTCGCTATCGGGACTCCGAATCGAATCCATCGAAAGAGGCGTTCTACTGCTACGATGCCAGTGGACAACGAGTGAAGAAGGTGGTGGAAAAGACTGGTCGGACGGAGAGCACCGTGTACGTGGACGATGTCTTCGAACACCATCAACTCGCAACGAACAACGAGACGAGAGATAACAACACGCTCCACGTAATGGACGACCAGAAACGAATCGCGATGGTTCGTGTTGGCGACCCATTTGATGACGGTGACGTGGCGCCAGCAGTGAAGTATCATTTTGAGGATCACCTTGGGAGTAGTAATGTCGTGGTTACCGGTGATGGTGGGTGGGTGAGCCTTGAGGAGTACTCATCGTACGGTGAGACGACCTTTGGTGGGTTTGCCAGGAAGCGGTATCGTTACACGGGGAAGGAACAGGACATGGAGAGTAGCCTCTACTATTACGGAAAAAGATATTATTCGGCCTGGTTAGGCCGGTGGATTGGCTGTGACCCTGCAGGGACAGACGATGAAACTAATCTTTACATCTATACTCACAATAATCCTATTTTATTTGTCGACCCTAAAGGGAATCAAAGTAAGAAGTCTTTAGGCTCTTATATTCCGCTGACCACTAAAGCTGAGCACGCGGCTCAATACTATGCCGATCTAGTCGTCGAAGGGGAAAAACAAGGCGGTTTCGGTGGTTTCTTGAAGCAAGCAGCTGGTTGGACTGGTGGATTCTTTTCTTGCCTATGGACTCGAGAAACTGCCGTCCAAACCGCTATCACTCTTGGTACCGCAGGATTGGGTGCCGCTGCACAAGTAGGTCGGCTCGGGGCCGCGAGTTTCCCCGTCGCAAGAACCCTAGCGGTTTCTTCGGCCTACGAGACAGGTGTTAGCGGAGTTGAAGCCGTAACCGGTGAGACATCAGGAGCTCATATTAGTAATTTCGTAACTGGAAGTATAAACCCTGGACGGAAACTCTCAACGCTTGAGAGGGGGTTCGCCGCTACAAATGCGGTAATTGGAGCTGTCTCTATGGGAACAACGTTTGTCAAACAAGCCCGCCAACCACATTTGTATCGGACACCTAATGAATACGCGCATCAACGATCAGTTGAACTCCAAAAAACCCTACCCCGAATTAATCCAAAGACAGGGAAAAAAGGTTCATATGGACGAATAACCATGTCTGCAGGGGTGACGGAAGGGGTTTATGGTCATCGTCAAGTAGTTGTTGCTGCAAGTGGCAAATATCAGAATATAAGGACACAAGTCAAAGGAGCACTTAAACAGAGTGAAAGAGTAGCTCCCGGGTCTAAAGTATCGACACATGCAGAACAAAAAATAGTCAATTTCGCCAAGAGGAATGTACAACGGCCGGTTGCAATTGGTGCGGGGCGGAAAGTCTGCCTTGCATGTGAACAGGCAATTGTTGAGGCAAGAGGGATCCCAGCAAGTCCGACTCGAAGTGGGAATTTATACCCATCAAAATCGGTAGTTCCCATCGTTCCTGATTACTGACTCGGCTTCTGGGGCGAGACGAGAGTAGCTGGCGCGGATGAGCGAATGATTCAACCAAAGACGGCGGTCTCACTCCAGTGAGAGCGCCG
>NZ_JBPEHH010000070.1:0-21499 GCF_054177595.1 Haladaptatus ordinarius
GAGACGAACGATTCGAGCTCGGTGCGTTCCTCGTCTGAAAGATCAACCGTATACTCCTTGTTTACCATATCCTCTCTAACAGATTGTCTCTTAACAATCTATGGTTGACGAAGCACTAGATACTCGCTGGTTGCAAAATCATAAACGGAAGTGGATCGCCCCAAGGACCCACTCCTCCGTATATGGGCGTGCGCCGAGTGTTGGAAGAGCCAAGTACGAAGGACTTGGAATTGTATGACTATCTTGGTATGATAAATGGGTTAATCTTGTTATGTCATCAGATGCGATGACAACTAGAATCAAATATTTATAAATAAGTTCTGATAGATGGGTGGGGAGAAAGAGAAACGGAACACTCGACGCTGTTCCTCGATATTCCAAAAGAGACCGCTGCAAAAATCCTACTGAACAAGATTCCAAAACGTAGTGTGTCGACGGGAACTTCAGAGCCACTTGCTATAGAGTTGCCGAGTGACAAGAGCACAGCACCGTCGGCAGTGATTCTACGAAATTATATTTCAGGCTATGATTGTACGGTCAAATATACCGATGAACGTGTTCCAATACTATTGGACGATTATCGTCTAGAATAAAAACCCTGATCAAAGCTTGGTTTTGGCATTGATGATGTCTCGACTTTTGGCGGTCTTATCGGACGAAAGAGAGTTTATTGAGCAAGAACGAAATAGCTCGCTCCCGTTGTACAGATTGGGGGTACTAGTGTGGTCACTGCGCTACTACTCGTGGGATTGTTCGTCGCCATATTCGTCGGGTACAACATCGGCGGTTCGTCAACGGGAGTCGCGTTCGGTCCCGCAGTCGGCAGTCGTATCGTCGGGAAAATCGGAGCAGCGGCACTTTTTACGGGGTTCGCGCTGCTCGGTGGCTGGACGGTCGGACGAAACGTCATTGAGACGATGAGCAACGGCATCGTCCCAGCCAGCCAGTTTACGCTCGGAACGAGTGTCGTCGTCCTCTTTTTCGCCGGATTCGCGCTGCTCATCTCGAACCTCTACGGCGTCCCGGCGTCAACGTCGATGACCGCCGTCGGTGCCATCGTCGGGTTAGGGCTGGCATCGGACTCGCTCAACTATCAGCTGATGTTCACCATCGTCTCAGCGTGGATCGTCGCACCGCTTTCGGCGTTCTTCGCCGGGCTGATCATCGGTCGATACATCTATCCATATCTGGACGCACGATTTTCGTTCTCCCGAATCGAGGAGGGACTGGTGTCAATCGACCGCTCCGGGTCGGTTCCGCGGTTGCGATTCGGACGCGGCATTGGGGGCCGCGAGGTCGGCGGTGCGGCCTCCGTGCTCGTCATCGCGTGCTATATGGGCTTCAGCGCGGGCGCGTCGAACGCCGCGAACGCCGTCGCACCGCTCATTGGGAACGGAGCGATCACCGCCAGTCAAGGGATTTTACTGGCCATCGGCGCAATCGGCCTCGGTGGGTTCACCATCGCACGCCGGACACTCGATACCATCAGCGAGGGGATTACCGACCTTCCCATTCTGGCTGCCCTCATCGTCTCGCTCATCGGCGCGACCATCATCACCATCCTCTCACGGCTCGGCATTCCTGCGAGTCTCGCGGTGAGTACTACGTCGTGTATCATCGGGCTTGGCTGGGGACGCGCCAGTCGTGCGGTAACGGTCGCGGAGGTGGCCGATGCCGCCATTGAGGGCGAACCGACGCCAACTGCCGATCTGTCGTCGGGGGCGCTCATCGCCGAGACGAGCGAATCCGACGTGCCGCCTGGCCCGACAGTCGGTGAAGTTGCAGAGGGTGAAGTCTCCGACCCATCCACGGTTGGCGACGGCGGCGAGGTCGGACAGGTCCCCCCCATTGGCGAGGAGGACATCGAGGAACTGGCGGCCGAGAGCCTGTTCGACCCAGCGGCGACGAGTCGCATCGTCCTATTGTGGATTCTCTCGCCGACCCTCTCGGTCATCGGGTCGTATCTCGTCTTCGCGTTTGTCATGCACGTTGGGTGAGTTGTCCGGTCATATCTGCCGTGAAGTCGAGTTGTAATTCTGTCGTGTTCGCCATCAAATATTTTGTCTCGATTCGTGACGAAAGCAGAGAAAACCGTTTTACTTCGTGACTGTTGTTTCGGCTATCATGGGGGAACACGTTCTCGTGCCGCTCGATGGCTCACCGAAGGCGGAGGAAGCATTCGAATATGCGTTGACGATGCCGGATGTGGATCTCACGGTCATCACTGTGGTTAATCCGTTCGACATAGACCCGCTGACGCCGGGGTTACAATCGCCGCTCGGAAAGTCGGGAATGCCAGCGTACTCGCAAGAGTGGTACCAGAAGGAGTGGGAAAATGCAAAACAACTCCACGCGGAGATGCACGAATTAGCGGACGAACGCGACGTTCCATTCGAGAGCGTCGTCAAGATGGGCCAACCGGCGCGCCAGATCCTCACCTACGCGCGGGAGAACGAGGTGGATCACATCGTCATCGGAACGCACGGCCGCGACGACCTCACAGATATTCTCCTCGGGTCGGTCGCGGATCGGGTGATGCGCCGCGCGCCGATGATGGTCACTGTCGTTCGATGAAATCCGTTGGAAAGACTTCGAAGACGGGAAAGAGATCAATCGTGGGAAATCATCTGTAACCGATCCGGGAACGGATAAAATTAAACTACAATATTGCTATCAGGGCTTCTCGAATGCGAAGTTTGGACGGATCGAGTGCCATGAGGCGATCAACGCGTATGCTAGAGAGATTCTGTTGGAGACGAAAGCGATCCTCGAGGAGCATGGGTGGCGCATTATACACGGCATCGTCGATAGTATGTTGGTGACGCCGATCGAAGGGGAGGAGTCGACGTCGCTTTCAGACGTCACCTGTCCTCTTTAGACTTCCTGGCCTCCTTCCACCGGCGTCTCTTCTCGTGCGGCTCGCCGATTTGCCATTCCGACCATGAGCATCGAGAGACCTGTGGCGAGCAAATTCACGCCAAACAGGACACCCACCGCCCACAGTGCGGTCACCGGGAATCCAATCCAGAGGAGGCCAGCAACGAGCAGTGACAAAGTACCGCTCGCGAGAAGCCACAGCCATCCTCTATTCCCGTGACCGGTAATCGCCCACCCGATCTCGACGATGCCGTCAACGATGAAAAACGCGATCGCGAGGATTGTCAGTGTCGTCAAACCGATCACGGGATTTGCCATGAATGAAATCCCCGCAAATCCATAGAGGATGCCGAGCACGATCTGCCAAAATGCCCCCCAAAAACTCCCCGCCGAGAACGCATGTGCGATATGGATAATTGCACCGACCACCAGAAGCGCACCAAGAAGAAGCGAGAGCGAAATCCCAGTAATAAACGGGAAGACTATTGCGAGGATTCCGAGAATCGCGATGATAGCTCCTGCAAGCACGCCACCCTGTTCAGACTCCATTTCACCGGCCGGAATTGCTGCAATGTGATTCATGTTTCTTTCCCAACTATATTTTCGATGGGTAAGTAGAAAAAAGAGTCCAATCGTTCACGTCATGCCCTGACAACACGAATACTACAACCTCTCACCAACGCCCGTATAACACTCGTATACTACTCGTTGAAATTCGCGTCCCCGACTCTAACATTCATTACAGGTCAATCCCACTGTCGGGAACCGAACGTGACCCTCTGATGATTACCTGCTACCCCATCATTCTCGCAGCTACAGCTGTACTCTGTTGCGACCCCTCGATAACCTAATCGAGTGGCCAATACACGATCTGTCGGTGCTTCTTCAGAAATCGATTTCCCTGCTGGCACGGTTCCTGAAGTTTACGTCGAATTTGGAGGTCGTTTTGCCGAGACCGATGAAGCCCACGTCATGGTCACCGTTGCCTTATTATCACCAGACGGATGTGATGATCAGTTTTTGCTTAGACAATCTGAATCGGCCGTCTAAGCAGATATCTACGAATTTCAATAAAACCAGAGATAAATCTCTCCGGTGCCTTCTGCGGCTTATTCTCGATTTAACAGTGCCTTATTCAGAGACTATTCGTTCCAAGGATTGAAGACAATAGTGGCCGAGTACAGTGTTGCCATCGTCGAATCAAATTGCTGGGGCGATACCGATCGAACCACCAGCGTTCGATATCCGGGGGGTTACCTGATAGGGCTTGAGCCCGTAGTGGGTACATGGCGAGTCTCCGTCTCGGTTCGCTGTTCGGCATCCCGATTAGACTGGGAATTTCGTTCTTGTTGATCCTCCCACTGCTAGCCTACCTCATCGGTTCGCAGGTTGGCCTCACAGTGAACTTGATCAACGGGATCTTCGGAACCCCACTCGATCCTGAACCGCTTACCGCGGGGTTGCTCCCCTGGCTCTTGGGGGTGGGCGCTGCACTCGGCCTCTTCGCCAGCGTTCTCTTGCACGAACTGGGTCACTCGCTCGTAGCACGCCGGTACGGCCTTGAGACTGAATCGATCACGCTGTGGTTCTTGGGCGGTCTCGCACAGTTTGCGGAGTTGCCTGACGACTGGCGACAGGAGTTCGCGATCGCCATCGCTGGCCCGATCGTTAGCGTCGCACTCGGGGTCCTGTTCTACGGGTCGTTCGAACTGCTCGCTGGTAGGCTCCCCGCAGTTCGGTTCGTGATCGGCTACTTAGCGGTGCTCAATGTGGTGCTCGCGGCGTTCAATATGCTTCCGGGATTCCCAATGGATGGTGGGCGAGTCCTCCGCGCGGTACTCTCGCGCAACCGGTCGCGTCGGCAGGCAACCCGCATCGCCGCTGCCGTCGGGAAGGGGTTCGCGTTCCTGCTTGGAATCACTGGGGTCTTTACGCTTAACCTGTTCTGGATTCTTATCGCCTTCTTCATCTATATTGCCGCGACGAGCGAGACCAGCCAGGAGGTTATGCAAGCGGCCTTCGAGGGACTGACCGTCAGGGAGATAATGACGGCGGCGGCCGAACTCGATACGGTGGCACCCGAGACGTCGATCAATACCTTGCTTGACCGGATGGTCCGCGAACGTCACACCGGGTATCCGGTCGTTGACGGCGATGACCTCGTCGGCATCGTCACGCTCGAAGACGTCCAAGAACGGGCATCCGACCGCCAAGATGATGCGACAGTCACTGACATCATGTCGACAAATTTGGTGACGGTCCGACCCGGCGGCGAGGCGACGAATGCGCTCACGACCCTCCAGCAGCAGGATATCGGTCGGCTTCTCGTAACCGAAGGCGACGGCTCGCTCGCCGGTCTGATCTCGCGGACAGACCTGATGACGGTTCTAGAAATCACCCAGACCAGTCAATCGACAGTCGCCACCTCACGGACGCTCGAACGCTGAGTTTGATTCATCGGGAGAGAGTTTCAACCGAAGGGCGAGGATCGACTTGGTTGGTGAATACGTAATTCAAAGCATCGAAGATATCCACAATCCCTCGGTCAGTCTTCTGGATCGTAACGTCACCAAGATGCCGCTTGTGCGCTGACGAGACGGTGATGATGGATCCGTTGCGCTACACACGCGATGAGGTCATACTGGGCGCAAATCTCGCCAGCGAAAATCCATCTGCTCTCCGGTGTCGAACTGCACCCGATATATCCGGTTGTCTCGCTTGTCACCAGTGACATCACTCGCATCATCCGTGATGATTTCAGTAACATTCCCCGTCGACCGTGGGCTGTCTCAAAGTCGGGATCACTCTCGTCAGGAATATCAACACGGACGCGATCCCCACACTGAAACGGTGCATGAACCCTGCTAGAAGGTACTGACGGTTATAACCACATGAAATTTACCTCCGCATAGGACAGCAATTACAACCAGTTCTTATTTGCAAAATCTCTATTTATATTTCTCGTGTTTGTGATGTCTACAGTTGATACAAAACTATTATACTAGTCGCAAAATGAGTCCGAATTAGACCCAGAGGCGACTTAGTATGTATCGACACGGCCATCTCGGCATCACGCTTCTTGTTCTTGCACCAATCTCCTATGCCCTCATATTGCGCGATCACTTTGCTCTTGCTGGGTTGCTCGTGCTCGGCGTCCTCATTATCGAACCACTTCCCGATAATGACCATTGGATACCCGGCCTCTCGCACCGTGGCGTGAGTCACTCGCTGCTGACTGCTTGTATTGCTGGACTCTTATGTGCCGGTTGTGGCTGGCTTCTTGGACGGTATCTTACCGTCCCGTTTGCACACTGGCTGCAGACGACTGTCCTTCCAGCGACCAATATCACGGCAGTCACAATCGCGACCGAGCAACTTGCCGCACTCACTCCCGAAACACTCGCCGGACTCGGGTTTGTCATCGGTGTTCTCGGTATCTGTGTCCATCTCGCCGGCGACATCATTACGGTCAGTGGTATCCAGCCGTTCCTCCCGTTCTCTCGGCGACGGATCTCACTTTCACGCCTTCGTGCTGCGAGCACACTCGCAAACACTGTCTTCTTGTTACTTGGCGTGCTCGCGATGGGGACAGTCATCTTTGCACTCTCTCCGTTCGCAGAAGTGTTCCCGTGAGAGAATCAGACTAGAACCACGTCCCATAGTAGACGGTGATGAGGCCGACCAAGAGAGCGACGACCAGCAGTGAGAAGTGTTTTGATGGCTACTCTGGCGTCACAATATCGTGCATGAATCGGTGATACTCTTCGACCGCCCAGTCGCCCCGTCCAACGGTTGCATACGCATTCCGTCGCTTATCGCTTGCTTTTGTCTGCTTCGAGATCAACCCTTTTTCAACGAGTCGATCGAGGCCAGGATATAATCGGCCGTGATTGATCGGCTCTGGATAGAGGTCTTCCAAGGCTTCCTGCAGATCAACACCCTCAGCTGGCCCTAACCGGTAGATGACACACAAGAGGTGTGTCTGAAAGGCAGTGAGGTCGGTTGGGAGATTATACGACGCAAAATCAGGAGCGGATTCGTTCTCGTCTGTGTCAGCAGAGTCGTCTTGGTCAGAGTCTGTATTAGTCATACTGGAGTGACTAATCTCCAGCACTTAAATCCTATTATTATATATGGTAAATAATCAGTGCGAACCACGTAGACGAAGACGGGATTAACATTCATTCTTTCCAGGAGAAGATGAGTATCGGCCGCCTTGATCGTTCGAATCCATCTTCGAAACAAGTCCGTATTGCCCCACGACACAATCTAAAATTCAATATATTATTCATAAAGGCTAAAGTTTTTATTATGGGAAAAAGAACGAAATTGTGTATGCACTTCCCATTCCGTCATCGAATTTCGTATCTGGTCACTGCCCTGCTCGCATTCGGTGTCAGTACTGGTATCGCCGCCGCTCAACAAAGCGAGATCAACAATTCGCTCAGTGAGATCGAACAGTTCGTCGCAACCACGTTGGGCCAAATCGGAGTCATCGTCTTTCTCGTTGGCGCAGCGCTATGGTTCGTCTCCGGACGCAATGCAAGTCGCACACAGTGGGGCTGGCGTGCTCTCTGGGGTGGCGCTGGGATGATTGTGCTCTCGGTCAGCTATAATGTGTTCGTCACTCTCTTCGAAAACCTAGCTCCGGGGATGATCGTCCCACCGTTGTTCTAACGACGGTGCGCCAGCTTCGTCTCCTGTATATCATCGGCCGACCATCGCGTTGAGCTCTTTCCCCACGAATGCCATCACTCTCGGATACACGTCTTCGGCCACTCCTTCTTGGACTCGTTGTCCTGCTTCTGCTACTCAGTTCATTTGCAACTGGCGTCAGCACCACCCGATTTGCGAACGCCACTGACGTCTTCGTCTCTGATGACCCAGATCCCACCATCGGTGCACTACCACCGTTCATTCAGCCAGACCTTCGTACGATTCTCCAGTCTCCGAATATCTCAGCAGCAAATGCTAGCCGGGCTCGTGATTTCACGTATGCAACGTCCCAGCCGTCCCACGAAGTCGGGCCTCACAATCAGACACTCGCCGAGTACCGACGTAACAACCTCCAGAACCTGCCGCACAATCGCTCGACGAGCGTGTGGTTTCCTGATTCCAATCGTACGAACGGCACTGTCGTCAAGAATGCTCATGTGACGATCCTCGGGACGCAGAACGGGACGCAAACCCGTCTGGGACGAACGAACACATCGTCACAAAATCTCTTCTTGCTTCCCCGAAACGGGTCTATTCTCGCCTCGCTCGATTACTCGACAGTGCTTCCAAATCAGACCTGTACAGTCACGAATGGTACCAAGACCTGTCTCGACTACTCCATCACGAGCCAGTCTATCAATCGGTCACTCAGAATCGGCTCGCAAACATGGTCTACTGGAAATAGTTCACAGGAAGCCGGAGCATCGCGGCCGCTCACATACACGAACGCGCGGGCGACTGGGCGGACGACAATGGCCGTTCGAGGAACGATCACAACGCAGTTGGCCATTCATAAGACTGTCTCAATCCGGACGAGTTCGGGGTGGGAGCAAACGAATGTGACCTCAAATACGACTCTCCTTTCGCATACTGTTCGCGATGCAGCACCCGTCGTTATCACACCGAACCAACAACTCAACGCGACGCAAACCCTCGTCACTGACGACGGCGACCTCAAACGGATTATTCTCCACCTCGACGGCCCCACGACAGTCACCACTCGTCGACACTGGAGTTATGCGTCATTCAAATCCGGGCAGATGCGTCTCCAAAACGTGTGGGGCGTCTACTCCCAGCATCGCTACCGGAATGCAACGATCGGCACCCAGCGCCCCAACACGACGCTCTCACTCAATACATCACAACCGTTAGTTCCGCTTAACAGGTCGGTCAATCGCTCTTCGCCACCCCTCACGACCTCACAGAGAACAGTCCCGCCACCAGACATCCTCGAAAAACAGCTGATCGCCGTTCGAAGCAAGCCAGCGATTGCTCGCATAGCCTCACAGACAGCGTCGACGGCAACTGTCGGGCGTGTTCGCACCGTTCCGCTCGCTCCCAAGGCTGCACCGCTTAAGCCGACTGTCAACCTCTCATCGGTTCCACCACGGGCGCCCACTCGTGTGGTTATTACGAACGTCGATCAGCCACTCGCCACGCTCTACGACATTCATGGCGATGAGATTCCACTGAAAACGAGGACTGTCTCCGAACACCCGGTTTCGCTCACACTCACGAAGCAGGGTAAGAAACGCGTTCAGATCGAACTCACCGACGCCCAGACTGGGAGCCCGATCACTAACCAATCGATCTATCTCCACGGGGCCATTAAGGGCCGTGTCACCACCAACAGTGATGGTGTTGCGGTCGTCACGCGTGATGAGAGTGCGGTCGAAGCGACGTTTCGCGGTGTCGCCAACGATTCACGAGGACTCTACTACGCCCCATCGCACAATCAGATCCGATTTGCACCGACACCGTTCAACATCTATAGTGCATTGGTGGCAGTGAGTAAAGGATTCGTGGCTGTCATCGCATTCGTGCTATTCTATCTTCCATTTTACTATCTCCGCCGACGATAATTCATAATGCCTAAGAAAATATTTTTACGCGATGGTATTGATATACAAGCAAACACCATCTTTTTGACACCCAATGATCCCCACCCTCCAATCACACGGCACAACCATCGTTCACAGTGTTCCCAAGCTCGTAGTCGACGCCAGCCATCTCCCCGCAGAGATGACGTCGTTCGTTCTTGCCGCTGGATTCACCGGGTGGATCGCAGATCTGTTCACCTGGTTGATGACGAAGCTGATGGGCTTTGTTGGACTGTTGATGTCCGGTGGCGTGTACACCTTCTTGGTCTTCGATAGCCCCTATACCGATCCGCAGTACCTCCAGGCGTTTGACCACCTGTTGGGTATCTTTCCACAGTTGCTTGTGGTCGTGGTGATGGCTGGCTTTGCTTCACAGCCATTTTCAAAGAACGCCGACGTGGATAGTGTCATCCTGGTTTGGAAGGCACTCAAGGCGATTATCTTTGTTGCTGTGGGGCGCCAGCTCATGCATTTCGGCCTGCTGCTCGTGAACGCGGTCATCGCCTACATCTACCCCGAGAGCTATGGCGCATTCGGGACGCAAGTGCTCAAAACCGGGATGGAAGGCGCAGCTGCCTCCGCAGGTGTCGTTGCAGTCGGCATGGTGATTCTCAGTGTGACCTCCATTGCCGGGATTCTCCTGTTGTTTGCGATGCTGGTGATTCGGGAGTTCCTTTTCGTCGCGATGTTTGTGACGCTGCCGATTCTGGCAGTGATGCTCTATCTCGACTTTGGGCCATTCGAAGATTCAGCGAAAGCGGCGAAGATGTTCATCAACGCAACGCTCTCGCTCTTGTTTGCGGGTATCTTCATGGCTGCACTCATGTACGTCGGTGCAACTGCGATGGGTATCACTGGATCCGGCGCAGCCACGCAGGCAGCGACCACTGCAGGGTCGAATCCAGGCTCGTTCAACGAAGTTCTCGAGTCGTTCCTTTTCTGGTTGATCGGCTTGGTTGCACCGGCGATCTATGGACTGAAGACCGCCATGTCGTCGGGCTTTGTGCCTGGTCGGGTACGGAGTCGACGGAAACGGACGTCTCGAAGTCGGTCGTCGGCATCGGGTGGGAAGTCTCACCAGTCAAGCCGTGCGAGTATTATGAAGCAGGCGCGGTTTGGTGGCAAGCGTGCCAGTAGCGCTGCAACAACAGCGAGCGCTGCAGCGGGATCCGCCATCAGTCAAGCAGATAATCGCGCTACTGGAGGAAAAGTCACTGGGACGGCTGGTAAAGCAAGTTCGGCTGTTCAAAGCGCTAAGACACGTGCTGTTTCTACTGCTTCGTCCAAAACACCAGAGTCATTCTCTAAGTACGGGAGATCTGCGGGTCACTATGGGAAGAAAAAAGGGAAGCGTGTAGCTAAAGATGCACGTGCAGGGACGAACTTCACACTACGAAATCTCGACCGTTCTCCCCTTGATTGGGCAGAAGCAGGTCTCGAGCATTATCGCGAAAATCCAGTTGTAGATACACCAGTCGATAGAACTAGGTCGGATCAACGAACACTAGACGAATGGCACGAGTCGTCGAGCGGGAAAAGTCGATCAAAGTGACATTATTTGCAGAATCTATTTAACAGAATAAGAGGAGCATATAACATAATATGGACGGTCGAGAAAACCCCACGTCCACTACTCACCGAATATTCACTAGGATTCCCTGGAAACTAATCAGTTTAGGAGTTCTAACTATTATCTCTACTGCGTGCTACTCCTTGGGTCCAATCAGTGTATTCTTAGTAGCTGACAAGCTTTCATCCACTTTTGGGATAGTTATTACCGTCATCGCCAGCATAATCTCTATTTGGTTTCTTCCTGGACTTGCTACTAGTATTATATTCGCGGTTATTACCCGTCTCGGTCGGTTAGATGACGAAACTGTAGACGCGAGCTGGTTTTTTGGAATGATGATTGGTATTGCTGTGCTAACTGGAATTTGGTTTCTACCACTCTGGGGCGATTTTGTCCCCGGTAGTGTCACGATCTTACAGCCATTTCGAGTATCTCCTATGTTTGATAATCCATGGCTGATGGGGCTCAGCTGGGTTGTCTGCATACCTATCCCAGTATTTGCTACTCTTTCAACGCTTGACAATCAAGATAAGGAAAATTCCTCAAAAAAGGAGAAAGAACAAATTCAATCGACGTCATCTGAAACTAACCAGAACCACACCATCCAGGATAGACAACACCGTGACGAGAGTCATAGCGGTGGACAATCTGATCTTACTTATGATTGGGAATCCGCGCCTACCACGAGATTTCGCGATGTTGGTGGCATGGACTCCCTCAAACGCAATGTTATGCGGTCGGTTCTTCGCCCGCTCTCACACACCGATGCCGCCTATGAGCGGTTCAACGTCTCGCCACCGAACGGTATCCTCCTACATGGCCCGCCCGGAACTGGGAAAACGCATTTCGCCCGGGCCATTGCCGGCGAACTGGGCCATCCATACCTCGAGCTGAGCGCTGGCGATATCAAAAGCCGGTGGGTGAATGAGTCCACCGAGCAAGTTAATCAGTTGTTCAATGAGGCCGAGCAATTCGACCGGTGTGTGATCTTCGTCGACGAAATAGACGCACTCCTTGCCGGTCGTGGGAACGATCTTCACCGGGAGCACGCCCAAGTCGTCAACGAGTTTCTGGCGCACTTAGACGATGAAGACCCGAGTTTTCTGCTCATTGCAGCAACGAATCGTGCGGACTTGCTTGATGAGGCCGCCACTCGCCGGGGGCGCTTTGATCAGCAGTACGAGGTTGGTCTGCCCGACCAGGAGGCACGCGAGAAAATCTTCAAAGTGCGGTTGCAAACGCTCCCGACCGAGCTCGATCAAGAGGAGTACCAGAAGTTAGCCGAGCGATCCACCGAACTCAGTAGTGCAGACATTGTCGGAATTGTCGATGACGCCGCAATGAAGGCTGCTGAACGAGATGCCCAAGCGATCACGTATGATGACCTCGCCGAGTCGTTCCCAGAATCGACGACAGCTGGCTAATGAACCAAAAATCAAGCTCAAAGCTGAAGATCCTCTTTGAGAAGGAGAATGAGGCAGCCAAGGTATAAATGACGGTGAAGCGTATTTTGACCTATGACGATCACTCGCGACGACGATGTTCTCGGTGGCGAACCGCGAATTAAGGGGACTCGGATCGGCGTTCGTCACATTGCAGCGAGAGTGATTGATAATAGCCAGTCTCCTGCATATGTTGCTGACCAGCTTGATCTCGCACTTGCGGAGGTGTATGAAGCACTTTCATACTACTACTCACATGTCGATGAGATACGTGACCTACGACGCGAGAACGATGCTGCGTTTGAGCGCGTCCACAATCAATCGCTCAAACCGAAGGAACCAGTCCAGTGACTGCCGCAGCGAAGATCCTGCTGGACGAGCATGTTAGCCGCATCTTTGAGCGAGTACTCAAAGAACAGGGCTACCAGGTGGAACAAGCGAAGGACAGATTCGGTGAATGCACTGTTGATGCCGAGTTACTGCAGTGGTGTGGCGTAAATGACTATCTCCTTATCACGAATAACGCGAAAGATTTTGAGTCGCTGCATCACCAGGAGGAGCATGCTGGACTTCTACTCTTTTTCGATCACAGTCTCCCGGATACAGACCCAGAGGGATTAGCCCGCACAGTCGATGAGGTGATTACTCAATACGGGAGCGACGAACTCACAAACGAATTGATTGATCTTGAAGAGTGGTACAACTGGCTCCATGACTGAGAGAATCCGCGGCCACAGGTTTATGTGAGAGGTAGGTTTAGAGACGCCTAATCCGGTGGAAACAAACCATGTCAGGAATGACTCGCGATCGGCCAGAATTTGATACCGTGCACCTCGCAATCGAGCCAGAGCAAGCCCAAGAACTCGTCCAGCAGACATTGAAGGGATTGCGATCGTCAGTCACGGAGGACGGCATCCTCTTGCGCTCGTCTGCTGGAATGTTGGTCGCGATTCTTCGTGACGACTCATCGTCCGATGAGCAGCACCGAACAGAACTCGCGTATCGCGTTGCACCGCCGTCAGAGCTCGCAACACGGAGGGGAAAGAAGGTGTTCGAGAGTCTCGAGTCACACCGTACCTGATAAGGGGGTAGCGGCGGGAATGAGCGGCAGCGGATCGCAGCGCAGCGGATATCGTTGGACTGGTCGATGATGCTGCGATGTGTGCGGCCGAACGTGACGCCGAGACGATCACGAAAGACGATCTCCTTGAGTGTCGGTGAAAAAACAGGGGGCAACCCACTAGATTTCGTCGAGTTCCTCGGCCAACCCGACGATGATGCCTTCGGGGCCGCGCACATAGCAGAGGCGGTACTCGTCTTCGTACTGGGCGACTTCGTCCACGAGTTCAGCGCCGTGGGAGCGGAGGCGGTCGAGGACTTCGTCGATATCGTCGACGGCAAACATGATACGGCGGATCCCCAGGGTGTTCACCGCCGGTTCCTCGAATCCGTCGCGGGTGGCCTCGGGCGTGATGAATTTCGCGAGCTCAACGCGGCCGTGGCCGTCGGGGGTCCGCATCATGGCGATGTCGTTCTGGACGTTCTTGAGGCCCACGACGCGGTCCACCCACTCTCCCTCGACGCGCGTCTCGCCCTCCAGCTGCATACCGAGCTCCGTGAAAAACGCCTTCGCAGCTTCGAGATCCTCGACCACGATGAGGACGTTGTCCATTCGCTTGATCGCCATGGCCGAATAAACTAGGTGAAGGGTGCGCAAATAGGCGTCGCTGGCGGGGGAAGCGTGGCGGGAGATTTCGTCGCGCCTTAGACCGACCCCATTTGCTGAGGCGGGCGGGGCCGATCCCGGGCTTTCCTTATGCCTTCTCGGGTCGGGGGCGTTGGTGAGTTGGTGTAACAGGTCTATCCTTCGTCATCTCGACTCGCTACTCCCTTTCCGTCTCATAGTGAAGTATCACGACCCCGGTCCCAGTCGTCTCGGTGTCCACGAGTTGCAGATTGGTTTTCTTGCTCCCATCCCTGAAGAGCCGCTTGCCACCGCCGAGAACGAGCGGGTGAATCATGAGCTGATATTCGTCGACGAGATCATGCTCCATGAGTGTTTGAACAAGCTCGCCACTGCCGATGACACGGATGTCCTGACCGGACTGTTGTTTCAGCTCGGCGACCGCCTCGGCAACGTCTCCCTCGAGCAGCGTCGAATTCTGCCATTCCACTGCGTCCAAGGTTCTTGAGGCGACATATTTGTCGATGCTGTTCATCACGTCGGCGAAGTCGGCACTGACCTCTTCATCTGCCGTCGGCCAGTACGCGGCGAAGATCTCGTAGGTCTTCCGTCCAAGTAAGAGGGCGTCCGACGTGGAAATTCCTTCGGAGACCGTGTCTCCATAGATCTCATCGAAGTATTGCATCTGCCACCCGCCATGCTCGAATCCACCTTCACGATCCTCGTCTGGGCCGCCCGGGGCCTGCATTACCCCATCAAGCGACAGAAACTCGCTTACGATTACCTTTCTCTGTCCATCGACAGTCCGGTTGATGTCGTCAGTCATTGTCTTGTTCTCACTCATCTGTGTCACCTCAATTTCCCGGTATAGATCGCTTGCCACTGTCTTAGCCAGAGTGGCCTTTAACGAGTCCAATCCTCAAAAATTAGCCTTGTTGCAATCTTCAAGCGCTAACGATGCGAAACATGAGGGATACGACGTCGAGGTGACCGGGCCACTCGATTTCGTTCCCTAGATTTTTGGCGAATCGGTTTCCTCAGTCGTCCGAGTGCATCTCCTCATTGAAGAGATCGTCCGGGATTGCCCCGATTTGCATGAGCATCCCCATCATATTTACTTCCTGCCAGGTCTCGGCGAGCTGGCCGTCCTCGAAGCGATCGATTTCGATGCCGGTAATGGTCACTTCCTCGTTCGAGGGCTCGATGTTCCCCATCTCTCCGACGTGCGTGCCTGTCTGCTTCCAGCGGATCACGACGTTGTCTCCCCCAGGAACGATTTGTTCAACTTCGAGTGGCCCGTCGATAATACCAGATCCCATCTCGGCCATCATCCGATAGCCCTCACGGCCACTGGGCCACTCACTTGCTTCTTCTTCTGGCATCGATGGATCGTGGAGGACATAGTCCTTGGCAACAACCTCGTCGATGACATCGTAGTTGTGATTCTGCCAAACCTCTTCGAACAACCGTCGAGCGACGGCTTCATTATCTTGTGTTGTTGTCATGGTGTTTCTCCCGTATTGTCATGGTGTTTCTCCCGTACTGTGACGGGTACGAGGAGGAGACACCCACCATTTGCTTAGTTATGAGCAGGTTTGCGCAATGAAATTCGGTCTTGCCTCAGACAAGGTGTTCACAGTGCGATAATCTGCAACCGTTCCTCAGGAGAGAGTTTTCTAATCTTACTATCGTGATTGCAACTGCACTATCGGATAGTTTACAGCCCTGAGTGTAATATATGGTACCCGTCTCATTCAATATTCATCGGTGTTACACTCCCGCTTCTAGTCCCCGATCTTCTGCCGGTTAAATCCATAAGCGGAAGTAACAACACCCCGGGGCCCCTAACGGGATCTATGCGGAGTTCGTAGTACGAATCTTACACCGGTAGCGTTTCTATCAAGAGAATATTTTCCATCTTATGGTGACTGTCTATCAAAGATTTGGTTGGGTGAGCGTGTAAGCCGTCTCTATGAACGAAAACTCGAGAACTGGGTTAGTGTATTGCTCGCTCTGGAACAGAGGGGCGTCCATCCGTCCACATGAGCGCATCAAGTATCACTCCTAGCTGGTTCACCCGCTGGTCGAAGACGTTCAGTGGATGGATATCGAGATAGCTCGCTGAATCGCGTTGGACTGTCGTCCCCTCAAAATCGACTTGGAAATGGCACTCTCCGAGATTCATATGCGTTTCATCTTGGTGCCAACCGAGCATTAGACGTCGCTCTGGCTCGATCCACTGGATCTTGTAGAAATCATAGTCATAAGTGGATGGGAAGTCAAATGAAATCTGGAGTTCTGCCCCATCGATTGGATATTGGGTTCCGAGAAATGTCGACGCATCAATCCAGGCGTGGACACCGACCTTGTTGCCGGACGATGTGTGGTACCAGACGCGCTCGATCGGCGAATTTTCGTTGGGAACTCGTGTGTGGAGTGTATTGTGCAAACGCGTGAGAAGCGTTCTCGTGTCGAGATTTGCCCTATTTGCAAGAAATATCATAGATAGCAACTACTGGGAAACCGGGGGCGATGAATCAGATGAATTGTTCGTTCCAGGATGGAGCGAGCGCGCGTCGTCGTACAACTGGAGGGCGTGTTTCAGGAGCCGTTTGTTGTCCTCGTATCGGTCCCACTGACGAATCACCGTGTTCCGGCGGCGAATCTCCTCGCTTGCGAGTTCCTCGTCAGTGAGCGTGGTTTCAAGCGTGGCGCGTGAGTCGACATCGAAATCAGCTTTCCATTCGTCGATCTCTTCTTGAATATCCGCGATCTGCTCGCGAAGTTCATCACGCGTGTGGTTGTTGATGAGCTCTGTGACTTCCTGGAAATATCGGAGTTGATAGTTCGGTGCGTACTTGGTATTCCCGTCGTCACCTGTAACGGTCTGTAGCTGCCCAAACTCCACGAGCATCTCCAGTTCATCCTTTGCCGTCTGCCATGAGGAGATCTGCGCTTGCTCTCGAATCCACTCGACGGATTGTGGTTCCGTAAGTGTAGTTGCAATTTCTCTGACGCGTTCGCGGGCGGTCAGTCCCGCCGTCCACGATTCGAGGCCTGGGTCGGTCATACGTATAGATAGGCATTGTGGTCTATTATATCTTTGGAGGTATCACAGATATTGTAGAGCTGCAGTGGGTGCGCTATCTTGTTGGACATCTCTGCATCACTCAGTCACGAATAGAGCAAACTACAGTTCGCTTAGCCCGGTTAATCGTCTGTGCAACGGAGTAGAACAACTAAGACGTCAGAAATGCCGTTATCTGGGAGATTCCCTCGTTCCTGTTCATAACTCAGGGATTCGACCGTCGAACCGCTCGGATGATTTGTGACGTTGGCAGCCATTCTTCACTGAGCCCTGTCGTTGTACGATCGGTGGCATACTGGTTGCGTTGCTTGGTGAGTCGATCTTGCAGCCACGCTCGCTGCTCGGCATCGTGAGTTGGCGTGGTCTGCTCATTGAGACTCGTTTCGAGTGTATGGATGCGGTGGGCCCGTTTCATGAGCGGCTTGGCTGGTGCAGAATCGATGAAGAGAATGGCTTTCTCTGTCTCATCCCCGATTCGACCAATAAACTCCGTCGGGGTGCCACCCTCTGTGAATCCAACTTTCTGTTCTGTAAGCCATTTCGGGAGTGTGAGGAGCAGTTCATCCGGGTCGAGTTCGCCGAGCAATTGCCACCGCAACCGTGTGGCTTGTTCATCAAGCAATCCGCGTTCACGCGCCTTTGCTAACGAACACGCTTCTTCGGTAAGGTTGCTGCACACCACTCCCGTACGAACTCATCATAGCTCGTATACTCACGAACCGGGAAGACGACCATACATGATATCTTCGAAGCTGCGGTCAATAACACTTCGCACCAACGAATCGTGTGGACTTGATTAATGAAACTGCGACTCGTCGTAGACGATTCGATCAACAATACGAGGTGGGTCTGCCCGAACAGGATGCACGCGAGAAAATTTTCAAAGTATGATTGCAAACGCTCCCAATCGATCTTGATCAGCAGGAGTACGAGAGGTTAGCCGACCAATCCACCGAGCTCGGTAGCGCAGATATTGTCAGGATTGTCGATGACGCCGCAATGCAGACTGCTGAACAGAGTGCGCACGCGACCACATACGACGACCTCGCCAAGTTGTTTCCGGATTCAATGACAATCGGATAGGAAATCACAGACACAAAGAGGTCTCTTCGTCCCTATTGAAAGTCTTTGACGCTGTCAGAGCTTGGGTGTGAAGTGCTTTGTGCGTATTTAGCGTGCCAACTATCGTTGAAATCTGAATTCAGATGTTCGATATTAATCACAAACGTGAGAATAATAGTTTGATTTGTGCCATTTCGACACGTTTCGAGATGACTGATTGATTCTATAACCAAAGCAGAACGTGCGACTGCAGCGAGGTCAATTTTTCAAATTCACTCGGTTTAGTGGATTTACTTCCTGTGTGCAGTATAAGCAGAAGTGGGATTACCAAACTAAAAATAGAGGGTCAAGACGAACGGATTTCGGATAGAAACTCTGTTATTACATTCTATGGTCACATACGCCATACGAAAACCAATGATCATCAAGATAGGCCATCTCATATACTAAACTATGTTGACAATACCTTTGGTTGGTGTTGGATCCTTCGTGCTACCCGAGTCTACATAATGGATGATTAGGATGGCATTCAATTGGTCAATAGATATGAAAGTCAGAATCATTTTTATTCTACAGATAGAACTTTATCCAGAATCAAATTGAATGATTAATTTAGGTATATTATTAAATTATAATTCCATAATGTATATGGATGACTCCAAAACGTGTGTCAAACAGTAAGAAAATCCACTTGATGGGACGCCGTAGATTTATGCAAACTTTGGTCGGACTCGGAGTAAGTTCCGCTGCGCTGCCTCATCTTAGTCAAGAAGTAATAGCAGAAATGCATGATCCTAAAAGCGTCATTCGTGTTGATGGATTAGTCAATACTGAGGATTTACCTGTGCAAGTGAGTCATCTTGGATCGTCAATGGATCTGAGTACTAGTACTCCAGACCCCACATCGGACTACCTTCAGAAGTCTAATAACATGGGTAGGAGGGTTCCTATTCTAACAACAACCCCGTATCCAAAATGGAAAGAAGTTGAAGCGGCCCGCGATGCCCGACGCCGACTCGCAGCACAGATCCCGACGGCGTGGACGTCACACAGTGATTACCTCACGATTCGGGTAGCTGTCGAAGTCGATAGCGTAGTGAAAAATCGTCACGATCCAGTGTCGCGGTATCTCGTCCCGATCTACCCAATTATTGTTCGGCCTGATGGAGAAGTACTCAAGCCAAGTATTTCGTTCGATGAATTCAGCCAGTATTTTCCTCCCAGTATTCGGGGTGTTGCTGGCCGTGGAACCTATCTCGAATCATCCGGTTCCGAGATTCCAATTCGACCTGAACGACGTGAAGAAGAATTACACGCCTATTATGACTATTCTTACCGACCTGTTCCTGCTGGCTGTATCTTCGGCACTGGTGCAGATAACTCTGCGACACTTGGTATGCCTGCAAAAAACCAGGGTAATAATGCTTCAGTCTTTCTCACAGCTGCTCACATTTTCAAAACTTGGCCATTCGGATGGTCTAAAGAAGTGCATCAACCAGTCTGGATCCAAAACAACGACGAGTTCAAAATTGGGGTTACTGATCCGAATAGGCGCGTAAACAAGAACAATTTTGATGCTGTTGTGGTTCGCAATCTTAGCGCTAATACAACACGGGATTATGCAGCTAATGATGGTCCGAACACGTATCTAGATGGGTACCCCATTAGAGGTATACTAACGAACAGTGACCTCTACGACAGGGCAGGAGATCAGAGCTTCGAACTCACCAAACAAGGCGTAGCAACTGGTCGACGGTCTGGTTTCATTAGCAGTTTCGATGGCAGTATTGTTGGTGTTCGGGCTTACTCGAATCCTGGTGATTCAGGAGGCCCTTACTTCCACGAATACTATGAACCTCAATTCCAGTACGGGTATAGTCTCGCAGCCGGTATTCACAAGGGCAAATCAGGCTCTACCGCGAACGCTACTGCGATCGAAAAGATCGAAAACCGATTCAACGTTATCGTTGGAACATAGGTGGTTGTACCAACACATGGATACGCTAGTGAAGCTAATCGGTTCGCTATGACGGACACGTACGAATTCGCTCTCTATCATGAGGATGCAGACGTAGCAGCTGCTATCGGTGACCTACTCAATGGAGACTCGTCCGTCGATGATGTTGTTTCTCAGTACGGTGTTACGCCGGAAATTGTTACTGAGGCGATCGTCACACTGGGAATCACAGAGCATATTGCAGCCGATCTTCCCGATACTGTCGCAGATGATCAACAGCGGAACCGTCCCGCGTTTTTCGATGATCGAGACTCGATCACTCGACAGCGACGAGGGATCCGCGACGATTCCGCAATCGACACTCTGAGCGACACCTCTGAAATTTCGTTTACGCGAGCTTTGCTCTCTGAAGCCAGTCAACGCGCCCGAGAGCAGGTACTGCAGCATATCACCGATAAACTTGGCTCGGATGCGGCACAGCTACGTGTCACGGTTCGATCTGTCCCTACCAATCGGGAGTATCCAGACCATATCCGCTGGATTTCGGTCGAATATCCCATTGATGACAGTGACCACACCAAACCAGCAAAAGTTCAGTCGCCGACGTTTCCCTTCGCTCGTCTTGAAGAAATTCTTCCAAGGACAATTGATGTCACGGTTGACTTCGCTGACGAAACATTCACCGTCCGTAATATTCCTGTCGTGGCTAACAAGGAATATTGGCAGTAACTCTAGTTCAACCTATTCAATAATCATCAACATCAGTAGCATATTCCAAGATATACTGTCGCACATCGCGTGTACCCGCTCTTCTGAGTTAGCGGATCCGCTTGATGAGTATCTCTGGCATGAGGACTAAAACCATCTTGAAATCAAACTACAACATTAAAATCGAGGGGATTTTTCGTCGTATTGTAGTCCATTATCGGTACTTCCCGAGCGTCGCTTCGTGAGCTGTGCTGAGTCACGGATGACCAGAGTGAACGTTGGTGTAGTAGCTGAGTGAAGGAGAACTAGAGTCCACAGATGGAGAGAACCGAACCGAGAAAGCTGAGATACGCCGTTCTAGGCGAATGCTGTTGCTCGTCAGGTGCCTGCCCAAGACCGCGGGCTGGCGTCAGCCCGCGGCCGATGCGTACGTTTCTGGCACACCGACGCCGTTCATCTTGATTTCCCAACTCCGCTCTAACTCTTCCTCTAATGCGTGTCTGATCCAGTCAGAG
>NZ_JBPEHH010000071.1:0-21448 GCF_054177595.1 Haladaptatus ordinarius
AACATCGTCAGCTGCGTCTTCGAGTGTTGCACCCTTGTACAGTCGTTTGATAAAGGTGAGCCGCCTGCTCACCTTCTCGTCGTCAGTCTGTGTGAGCAAGCGGTCGAGATCGTCCTCACTCAGGTGTCGGACGATCTCTTTCTCCCGTCCAGTCATTACCTTCCCTACTCAGAGTCCACCTAAATCTTCTGTGAAGCACTATGCCGGTGGTGGCCGTGCGTTCCACTGCGTACAGCAGCACCAGCGCGTGTGACCCTTCGACAACCTGTCGAACCACCGCGTCGAACAGGACGAATGCGTCCGGGTCGACGACGAGGCCTGTCTCCTCGTCGAGTTCCCGCGCTGCCGCGACGTGTGGTTGCTCGCCAATTTCGACGTGACCGCCGGGAGTCATCCACTCGCTGTCGGCTTCGTACGGGGGGTCTTCTATCCTGTCTTCGTCCGCTATCTCGACGAGGAGGATGCGCTCACCGTCGACGACCGCGACGCGAACGTTCGGCGCAGGATTGTGAAAGACGTAGTCGTCACACGACTCACAGTGGTAGACGGTGGGGGTGTCGACGCCGGTCACCGGCTCCCCACACGACGGGCAGTAATCGGGCGGATAGTTACCCATACACAGTGATACGAACCACACAAATATTAAAAGTCCTACAGTAACGCCAGGGCGAGAACGCCACTCGTCGAACGTTTTTCTGCCGGTCGCGTGGAGTCTGCGGTCGAGGTAGTCCGTAGGGTCAGTTCGGCGAACCCAATCGACGACTGGAGAACACGTCTGGAATCGTACCGTTGGTCACCGGGGTTTTACGGTCAGGTCACATACGGTTACGAATGAACTCCAACGAAGTCCGGCAGGAATGGGCAGGGCGGGTGGGGGAGTACTCGCCGGACTACTACGCGTACTACGGGCCGAACGAAACGAGCGAGTCGATACACGACCGTCTCGACTCGCGACTCGACTCGACTGCGGCCATCCTGGAACTCGGTTGCAGTTCGGGTCGCCACCTCTCTTACCTCCACGAGAACGGGTTCGAAAACCTGTACGGCGTCGAAATCAACGATGAGGCGTCCGACGTGATGGAGACGACGTATCCCGACCTCGCCGCTGACGGAACGTTCTACTTCGACGCGATAGAGAACGTCGTCGGTGAGTTCGACACGGGACAGTTCGATGCTGTCTTCTCGGTCGAGACCCTCCAACATCTCCACCCCGACGACGAGTGGGTCTTCGACGAACTGGCCCGAATCACGGACGGCCTCCTCGTCACGGTGGAGAACGAAAGCGAAGTCGACGACCCAGCGTCCGACGATGTCGCCATGAAGTACATCCACGACGACTTCCCGTTGTACTACCGAAACTGGAAGCACGTCTTCGCCGAGCGCGGGTTCGTCGAGGTCGATTCCGAGCGACACGAACGAGACACGGTTCGCGTGTTCCGTAGCGAAGCAAACTGAGCGACGAGGGCCGAGAGGAGACGTCGCCCGTCGTCTGTTCACTCCGATTCTCAGTCGTGAACGAGCACGTCCACGACGCTCGGTCCGACTTCTTCTATCGCCCGTTCGACCGTCGTCTCGATGTCCTCGGGCGATTCCACGAGATACCCCGACGCGCCGTGGCTCTCTGCGTTCTTCGGGATGTCGACGGGCGGTTCGAAGTCCATCCCGACGAACTCGTGGTCGTCGTCGGTCCCGCCGAACAGTTTGATGGTGTTGTCCTTGAGGATGCGATAATTGCGGTTGTCCGGAATCACGACGGTCAGGTCCACGTCGTAGCGGGCCGCCGAGTAGAGCGTGTGTGGGTAGTAGAGATACGACCCGTCGCCGACGAATCCGACGACCGGTCTGGGGTCGTCGCGTCCTGCCTCGGCCATCGCGGCACCGACTGCGGCGGGGAGGCCGTAGCCGAGTCCGCCGCCCTTGTTCGAGATGTACGACTCGCGCTCGAAGTCCCAGCGCGTGAGCAGGGCGTACTTCGAGGTGACGCCCTCGTCCACGACGTACGCGTCCGGGACGACCGAGCGCAGCGAGTCCACGAGTTCGGCTTTCGAAGCGCGCGGGTCGTCCGATTCGTCTTCGCCCATCGACGCGATTTTCTGCTGTGCGAAGCTCTTGAACTGCGCGACGCGCTCCAGTCGGCCCGCCAGTTCGTTGTCGGCGAGGTCAACCTGCTCGGCGATGTCGTCGGCGACGAGGCCGATGTCGCCGACCACCGCGACGTCTGCTGGCGTGTTCTTACCGACCTGCCACGGGTCGTCGTTCAGGTCGACGATAGTCGCGTGGTCGGGGACGAGGTCGCGGTCGTGGCGCGTGAGCGTCGTGTTGGTCGAGCAGCCCACGAAGACGAGCGCGTCGCTGTTCATCGCGGCGGCCGCGAGGTCTTCGTCCGGTGGGATGTGAGAGACCCACTGCTCGTGGTCCGTCGGGAAAGACACTTCGCACGTTAGAATCTCGGCGTGGACGCGTGCACCGGTCGCCTCGGCGAGTCGAACCACAGCGTCCACCGGGTCGGTCTCCGAGTGCGCGCCGTGGCGGGGAACGTGGTCGCCGACGACCAGGACGGGGTCGGTTGCTTCCGCGAGCACGTCGGCCGCCTGCTCGATACCGGTCGGGTCACCCGCGCCGGGGTTCTGGATTCGACCCAGTCGCTGGGGGTCGGCCTCCGTCTCGGTCATCATCACGTCGAGCGGGAGACCGAGGAAGACCGGTCCGGTGGGCGGGGTCTGGGCGACACGGAACGCCCGACGGAGCATCGTCGGGAGCGCCGACACGTCGGTCACTTCCGCGCTCCACTTAGTGAACTGGTCGGTCATCGCGAGCAGGTCGCCGGAGAGGATGGGTTCTTTGTGGCGGAAGTCGAGGCTGTGGGCTCCCGCCGTCACGACGAGCGGCGCACCCGCTATCGACGCACCGTAAAGGTTGCCGAGGCCGTGTGCGACCCCGGGCGCGACGTGGAGGTTGACGACGCCGACCGGACATCCCGCCTCGGCCTCGTACTGGCGGGTACTGGCGTAGCCCGCGGCCATTCCGACCGCGATGTCTTCGTGCGGTGCGAGCACGTACTCCAGTTCGCTGTCGCCCAGCGCGCGCATGACGGGGAGTTCGGTCGTTCCGGGGTTCCCGAAGACGTACTCGACGCCGTAGGATTCGAGGGCCTCGGTGAAGAAGTCTGCCCCCGTGCGTGATTCTACCATGCCGGTGACTGAACGTCGGAGACTAAACCGTTTCCGGAGCGTGTGTCGTGTTCGCATTTCTTCATTGAAACAGTGTGAATCGGTAACGCAACCCCGATAATGTTGAAGTTTCTCCGGCTGATAGCCCGACTACCAACCGAAAGGGAGTGTTCGAACCGGATGTCTATCTCGAAATATCGTAACGTCGCACTGTTCTCGCTGCTCGCAACCATCTGGGGGTCGTCGTTCGTCGCCATCGAAACCGGTCTCCGCGCGTTTCCGCCCGTGCTGTTCGCCGCACTCCGCTACGACGTCGCCAGCGTCGTGCTGTTGCTCGTCGTCGCCGCACTGGGACTCCGCTGGGACGACTTCCAGTGGCGACCGACGACGCGAACCGACTGGGCACACGTCTCGGTCGGTGGGGTCTTCATCTTCGGCCTCTACCTGGCGCTCGTCTTCACCGGCCAGCAGTACGTCACGAGCGGCGTCGCCGCGGTCGTCCTGAGTCTGAAACCGGTCGTCACGCCGCTTTTCGCGCTCTCGCTCCTACCGAACGAACGATTCGACCGCCTCGAGGTCGCTGGCGTGTTGCTCGCGCTGGTCGGCGTCGTCGTGGTCGCGAATCCGACCTCGCTCGGCGGCACCGCGCTCGGCGTCGGTTTGCTGTTCGTCGCCGCGCTCGTCTTCGCACTCGCCTCGGTGCTCACCCAGCGAATTCGAACGACGATTCCGACGCTCACACAGCAAGCGTGGATGATGGCAGTCGGTGCGCTCTTCCTCCACGCGACGAGCGCCGCGATTCGTGGGTGGCCGACCGTGTCGTTCTCACCGCTCGCACTGGCGTCGCTGGCGTATCTCGCGTTCGTCGTCAGCCTCGCGGGATACTTCATCTACTTCGACCTCCTGGAGCGACTCGGCGCGAGCGAGGTCAACCTCGTGAACTACGTCGTTCCGGTCGTCGCGACCCTCTTCGGGTGGCTCCTGCTCGGCGAACCCATCACCGACACCACGGTACTCGGCTTCCTCGTCATCCTCGCCGGGTTCGTCCTGCTGAAGTGGGGGACGCTGAAGCGCGGCGTCGTGGCGGCTCGGAGACCCTCGCGCACGCTGCCGGGCGCGTCGTCGTCGGAGACGGTGGTCGTCTCGGGGAACGTCTACTACCGGCGCTGAGTTTGACACTCCACCCTAATCTACAAGAAAGACACCGACGTCCTTCTTCCCATGGCGACCTGTCCGCACTGCGAGTCCGACATCACCGAATGGGCACAGCGACTCGAACGAGCGTCGGCAGCGAGCACGCCGAAAGTCTGGACGTGTCCGGACTGCGACTCGGTGCTCGGAACCTCCGACTGGGGGTCGGCCTGATGTCCGTTTCCGGTTGGCGACGCCGCGAGGACCTGGAGGGTGGCAAGCAGATTCGAATCTGGCTCAACGAAGACGAGGACGAAGAGCTGTACGTCGAGAACCTGACCTACCGTGACGAGGGGTACGCGGTGTACTCCTACAACGTGTCGGAAGATGAGTGGGACACCATCGCCGAAACCAAGTCGAGAGCCGACGCCGTCGAGGCGGCGACCGACTGGGCCGAACGTCGGGACTAGAGAAGCGCCCGCAACTCGTCGCTCGGGTCGAGTTCGGTGAGTTCCGAATCCACGTGGAGGTCCGAGAGCGCTTCCCGACCCGTCTCGGTCGTCTGCAACGCCCTCGCGTGACGCAGATACGAGAGACGAAGCAACCAGAGCGCACCAGCGACGTCGTCGCCGCCTTCGACGCGGAAGGTCGTCCATCCCGATTCGGGGTATACGTGGTGTGGTTCGGTTCGATTTGGCGACCAGCAGTCCCGCACCCGGCGCGGAGAGGCGATATCGAGAATCCCCCACTCGTGAACGTGTCCCACTTCTCGCGAGCCGAGACGGACCTCGGTGCCCCGTATCGGTGGGCTCCCGTCTCCACTCCTTCCCAGTTAGATACGTCCGTGACGATTCTCTCTACTGGTTCAGTCATCCGATTGTCCGCACTGTGGCCATCACTTCTTCTGTCCCCAGAACCCCCCGTGCTTTCGAACGTCCACGTCGCCGAGCACCCGCGTCTGGCAGGCGAGTCGAAGTCCCGATTCGAGGTCGTGCGGTGGTTTAGAGAGACGACGCTCCTCTTTCGATTTCATCTCGCTCACGTCCCCGTCCACTTCGACGGCGCACGTTCCACACGCACCGTTTCCTCGGCAGTTCAGGTAGTGGGCGGACCCGTTGTGCGGGGTTTCGCCAGCGTCGAGAAGCACGGTACGGAGCACGTCGCCCTCTTCACACTGTATCTCCCGGTCGCGGAATCGTACTGTCGGCATGGTGTGACGATGGTTCTCGTTCCAGTTACGTCTTTCCGCGAAACGGGAGATGGCCCGGTAGAGGCACTTCGACGGGCCATCGATCCGGCAGTGGATGTCTCAGTTGGGCACGTCGCGCGTGGGGGCTTTTGCCCCGCAACCGACTCGGCACGGAACGAGAATATCGACGCTGCCTAACTGGTCAGGGAGCCAGCGCCGTCATCGTCTCGCGGGCCTCCTCGACCGTCGCGCCGCGCGGGAACCCGACCGCCACCGCATCGACCCCGTCGATGTCGGCGAACTTCTCGAACTCCTCTCGTGCGCGCTCGGGCGTGCCCGCGGCCCCGAGGTCGTCGACCAACTCGTCGGTGACGAGTTCGGTCGCTCGTTCCTTGTCGCCGTTCCCCCACGTGGAAGCGATCTCGGCGGCGAGGTCTTCGTACCCCTGTCGAGCCAGCGAATCGCGGTAGTAGGTTCCCATGCCACCGACGTAGAACGCGGCGTGTTGGCGCGCGAGATGTCGAGCGCGCTCGCCGTCCTCCAGCGCACAGCAGGTCAGCGAAAGCGTCACCCGAACGTCGTCGGGGTCACGCCCACCGAGTTCGACGCCCCTTCGCAGGTCTTCGAGTCGGTCTTCCATGCCCTCCGGCGTGAACAGCGTCGCGTGCCAGCCGTCCGCGAACCGGCCGGCGAGTTCGACCGACTTCGGTCCCATTCCGGCGGCGTCGATGGGCGGCGGCGTCTCGGGTGGCTCACAGCGGAGTCGGAAGCCACCGAGCGTGAAACAGTCGCCATCGTAGTTTACCGTCTCGCCAGCCAGCACTTTTCGGACGATGTCGATGGTCTCGCGCGTGCGACGGAGCGGGCGGTCGAACGACTCGCCGTGCCAGCCCTGGATGACCGCCGGGCCACTCGGTCCGATGCCGACGCGGAGTCGACCGTCGGACACTTCCTGTAGCGTGGCGGCGGTCTGCCCCACGAGCGCGGGTGACCGCGAGTAGACGTTCCAGATGGACGGACCGAGCCCGATGTCGTCCGTTCCGAGTGCCATCGCGGTCAGACTCGTCACGGCGTCGCGTCCCCACGTTTCGGGGAGCCACGCACGCTCGTAGCCCAACTGCTCTGCGTTCTGTGTGAGTGAGACGAGCGTATCGACGCTTGGCTGTGCCGCGACCGGGAGGTGAACCGTTCTGTCTGCGGGCATTTTCTACGAATGGGGTGTGGGGGTTCCTATCACTGTCGGTGTCGCGGCGCGAGCGACGTCCGTTCTCGGCGGGTCGGCCGTTCGAAGCGGTACGACGCTATCGATTGACCGCCGTCTTAGCGACCGCGTCCGAACGGGCCCGGAGGAAAACGGCCGAAACCGTTCGATGAAATCCGCTCGTCACAATCGCGGAACGTACGTTTTATAACGGTCACCGAACAAGAGCGACGTACGACTATGCCGAGTTCGCACGGACCGTATCACAGCACCCGAGAAAAGCTCTCGAACAACCCACGGAATCGCGGTACTTCGCCGCCACAGCGCGCCGTCCAGCAGTTCGAGGCGGGCCAGAAAGTCCACCTCAAAATCGACCCGAGCGTCCGCGAGGGGCGCTTTCACCCGCGGTTCGACGGTCGGACGGGCGAGGTCCTCGGACAACAGGGCCAGGCGTTCAAAGTCGCCATCAAAGACGGTGGGAAAGAAAAGACTCTCATCATCAAGCCTGCTCACCTCCGCGCACAGGAGTAGTCTATGACGATTTTCAAGGAAAAGCTCGACGAGGAATATCTCACCACGGCAGAGGCGAAAGAACTGCTCGCGGACATCGAGTACGAACGCGCGATGGACGAGTCCCGCGAGATGCCCTACAACCTCTCGCGAGCCATCGAGCACGTCAATCGGTTCGCCGTCCTCGACTCCGAGGAGTCCCGCGAACTGGTCGAGGACCTACAGGACCTGGACAAGGTGGACGAGCCGACGGCGTACAAGATCGCCGACCTCCTGCCGAAGGACCGCGACGAACTCCGGGCAATCTACGCCCAGGAACGGTTCACCCTCTCCGGCGACGAACTGGATGGGATTCTGAACGTCGTGGCGAAATACGAATAAACTGACCGACTCTTTAAGTTACTCGTCACCGTATCACAGCGCAATGAGCGAATCCGAGAGTGGCCAGGAAGTGGAGGCCGTAGTGCTCGACTTTCTTCCGCACGGTCGGGCGGACGACGACCGACCGCAGTACCAGAAGGAACCGCTCGCGTACGCACTGACTGAATCGGACTTCCACCTGCTCGAACTCACGTTCGAACAGGGAGAGGGTGTCGGCATCGGCGACCGCACCACGGTCAAACCGTCGGCCGAACGCGAGGGTATCGAGAAAGTGCGAAAAATCGAGTACGAGGACCTCTCTGCGGCCGCACAGTCGGAACTCGAACACGCCGTGGTGGATATCGTCGAGAGCGACGAAAGACGATTCGTGGACTTCTACAACGACGCCCAGCCCATCACCCTCCGGCTTCACCAGTTGAACCTGCTTCCGGGCATCGGGAAGAAACTGCGGAACAACGTACTCGAAGCGCGAAAACGCAAACCGTTCGAGAGTTTCGACGACCTCGAAGACCGCGTCGCCGGGCTTCACAACCCAGAAGAGGTGCTGGTCGAACGCATTCTCGAAGAGATTCGGGAAGACGACCTGAAGTATCGGACGTTCGCGCGGCGGGACTGACGGGTTTCAGCACGTGGTCCGGTCGGCGGTCAGTTCTCGTGATTTTCGAGATGTTCTCGCGTGAACTCCGAGAGGGATTTCCATCGCGTTTTCTCGCCGAGGTGTTCTATCGGCCGTCCGATGGACTCTCCGGCACCGGGCGACTCCTCCGACATTTCGACCGGCGTGATTCGCCTTCGGCGTGTGCCTCGCCCTCGAAAGTCGAGCGTTTCTGTGGGTCGTAGAAGATGGGCTCTGACAATGCGACGCGAACGCAGTGAGGGTAGTGGCTAGTGACGACCGTGACTCGGTGGGTTTAGGCCTCTCGCTCTGGTAGACCGAATCAACGATGGTACGCGCGCCACACGAGGAACACGGTCAGAGAGACCCCGACGCCCTCATCCAGCGAGCAGGCGTCCGTGGCGACCCGAACCGTGACCAGCACTTCCTCGTGGACGACCGAGTCGTCGACCGCATTCCGACGTACGCCGAGGAGATGGACCGCTCGCACGTCCTCGAAATCGGGGGCGGGCCGGGCGTGCTCACCGACCGGTTGCTCGCCGTCGCCGACCGGGTGACGGTCGTCGAGCGCGACCCGACGTTCGCCGAGTTCCTCCGTCGGGAGTTCCGAGAAGAGTGCGAGGCTGACAGACTGACGGTGCTGGAGGGTGACGCGCTGAGTGTCGACCTCCCCGCGTTCACGGCGTGCGTCGCCAACCTCCCCTACGGAATCTCCAGCGAAATCGCGTTTCGACTGCTCCCCCTGGGCAAACCGCTGGTGTTGATGTTCCAGAAGGAGTTCGCCGAGCGCATGGCCGCCGAAGCAGGGAGCGACGAGTACGGTCGTCTCTCCGTGACGGCACAACACTACGCCGACGTGAAGGTCGTAGAGCACGTCCCGCGCGAGGCGTTCGAACCCCAACCGGCGGTGTCGAGCGCCATCGTCCGCACGACGCCGCGAGCGCCGGATTACGAAGTAGACGACGAGGCTTTCTTCCTCGATTTCGTGAAGGCAGTGTTCACCCAGCGCCGGAAGACGATTCGTAACGCGATTCGCAACACGGCTCACATCTCGGGCTTGGACGACCCCGACGCGGTGGTCGATGCACTCGAGTCTCCCGATTCCGACGTACTCGACGACGACATCCTGCGAAAGCGCGCCGGAAAGGTGACGCCCGCACAGTTCGCCGCGATGGCACAGATTGCAGACGCGCTCGGACGAGGTGGTGGCTGATGGTAGAGTGGATAAAGCAGATCGGCGATGTCGCACTGCTCGACGTGCGCATCTTCGTTACGGCGTTTGTCGTCCTCTCCGCAATCGCGGTGCTCGTCCTCGCGTGGCGAATCCGCCCTCGCCTGCAAGAGCGGATGCCGAACGCGTTGTCGAACGTCATCGTCGTCGGGAGCGTCGGTATCTACCTTCTGCTGGCAGGGACGACGCTCGCTTTTCTCTGGAAGGTGGTCAACGCGGGAATCATCATCCCACAGGAGTGGACCTTCGATACGAAGATTGCTGTAAACGTCGGGTTGACGGTGGTGGCGCTCTCCGCGGCGTACGTCGTCGCCGGATTCACCCGACAGGGTCTCCAACGCGTGTCGAACCAACGCGACACGCTCTCCCAGCACCAGACGCAGGTGATGATCCGCGTCGCACAGCTCTCCGTGTACGTCGTCGGCTTCACCGCCGTACTCGGTATCTGGGACGTCGACCTCACCGGTCTCCTCGTCGGTGCCGGATTCCTCGGTATCGTCGTCGGGATGGCCGCCCGCCAGACCCTCGGGTCGTTGCTGGCGGGATTCATGCTGATGTTCGCCCGCCCGTTCGAAATCGGCGACTGGGTAGAGATCGAAGACCGGGAGGGAATCGTGACGGACATCTCCATCGTCAACACGCGCATCCAGACGTTCGACGGGGAGTTCGTGATGATTCCGAACGACGTGGTCGGCGGGAGCACCATCGTCAACCGCAGCCGGAAAGGGCGGCTACGACTGGAGGTGGACGTCGGCGTCGATTACGACTCGGACATCGAGAAGGCAGCGAATCTGGCGAAAGAGGCAATGAAGGAACCGGACGACGTGCTGTCGGTGCCGTCGCCGGAGGTCGTGACGAAGGAACTCGCCGATTCCGCCATCGTTCTCGGTCTCCGATTCTGGATCGACAAGCCGAGTGCGCGCCGGAAGTGGCGCGCACGGACGGAGGTCATCGGCGCGGTGAAACGGGCCTTCGAGAGCGAGGGAATCAAGATTCCCTTCCCGCAACGCGAACTGTCGGGGCGCGAGGAGACGGGAGGGTTCCAGGTTGCCGGCGAACGACAGCGCGAACTCGGTACGACGGCGAGCAGCAGCCAAACTGACGGCGGCAGACAGGAAGACGACGGCGGTGAGCGATGACGGACCTCGGAGAGCGACGCGGTGTCGAGACGGCGGTGTACCAGCCGGCGGAGGACTCACACCTGCTGGCCGAGGTGGCTGCGGCGGAGATAGGCGAGAACGAACTCGTGCTCGAAGTCGGGACTGGGTCGGGGTACGTTGCGGCAACCGTCGCCGACGAGACGGGCAGTCGAGTGCTCGGCTCGGACGTGAATCCTCACGCCTGCGAGCGTGCGCGAGCGCGTGGCGTGGAGGCGGTTCGGGCGAATCTCGTCGAACCGTTCAGAGATGGGGTCTTCGACGCCGTGCTGTTCAATCCGCCCTACCTCCCGACCGACCCGGACGAGGAACGCGACGACTGGATGGAACGTGCACTGTCCGGCGGCGAGTCGGGCCGAGCAGTCATCGACCCGTTTCTCGACGCCGTTGGGCGAGTGCTCGCCCCGGACGGTCGCGTCTTCCTCCTCGTCAGTAGCCTCGCGGGTGTCGAGGAGGTCGTCGAACGGGCCAGCGACAACGGATTCAGCGGGGTCGCGCTCCGCGACGAGTCGTTTCCCTTCGAGACGCTGACGGTGATAAAACTGGTTCGCTGACGGAAGAGAATAACTCTGGGTAATTTTCCAGGATGGAAAATATTAAACGCCAGCATACCATACGGTCGGCTACGATGACCGAGCGCGTCGCAACGACACCGGGTATTTTTCCCCTTCCGGATTGGGCGAAAGACGACCTCGCTGACGTAAAGGGCCACCAGAAAGACGACCTCATCTCCGGCGACGAGGGGCCGGAACTGAGTTCCATCTACGACGACGCCCGCAGCGAAGTCGTACAGGCACAGCAGGACGCCGGCCTCGACCGCATCGTGGAGGGACAACTGCGCTGGGACGACATGCTCGCCCACCCGCTCGCGGTCCACGATTCGGTGGAGACACGGGGTATCGTGCGCTACTACGACAACAACAACTTCTACCGCGACCCCGTCGTGGTCGACGAACTCACCTTCGACGGCGACGTGGCGGCAGAACTCGAAACTGCAGGGGACCTCACAGACGACTTGCAGGCCGTCCTCCCCGGCCCGTACTCGCTCGCCGACCTCGCGACCGACGAGTTCTACGGCGACGACGAGGAGTTCCTCGCGGCGGTCGCGGAGTTCCTGGCCGGGGAAGCGGCGGCATTCCCCGACGTCGAGACGTTGTTCCTCCTCGAACCGTCGCTCGTGACGAATCCACCCGGGGACGGAACGGACGCCCGCGCCAGCGAGGCTATCGACGCGGTTGCGGATGCGACCGACGCCGAAGTCGTCGTCCAAACCTACTGGGGGTCACTGGACGAGAAGGTCCACGCCCACCTGCTCGACGCCGGCGTAGACGCGGTTGGGTACGACCTCGTCACCGACCACGAAGGGAGTCTCCACAACGTCAACGAGTACGGAACGAAAGATTCGGTCGCGCTCGGCCTCGCAGACGGGCAGAACACGCTGGTCGAGTCACCCGAAACCATCGCCGAGCGCGTCGAGTGGTTCGAAGAGAACACCCCCGTCAACGAGTTCGATACCGCCTATCTGACGACGAACACCGAGCTATTCTACCTCCCGTACAACAAGTTCGAAGAGAAACTCGCGGCGTTGTCCGAGGCGGCGCGGTTAGAGGAGGTGAAAGCATGAGCAGCGAAATTCCGGAGGAACCACGAGCAGGCGAGGTGAGCCACGTTCGCGACCAGTTCAGGCCACCGGAACACGACACCGACCACTTCATCCTGACGACGGTCGTCGGAAGCTATCCGAAGCCGAAGTGGGTAGACAGGGCAGGCGACCTGTACGAAGACCCGGACGCGGACTTCGACGAACACGCCTTACAGGAGGCACAGGACGACGCTTCGCGGCTCATCACCCGCGAACACGAACGCGCTGGTCTCGACGTGGTGGTCGACGGCGAGATGCGGCGCAACGAGATGGTGGAGTATTTCGCCCACCGTATCGATGGCTACGAGTTCAACGGCCCGGTGAAGGTGTGGGGTCACAACTACTTCGACAAACCGAGCGTGGTCTCGGAGGTCGAGTACGACGAGACGTGGCTCGTCGACGAGTACGAGTTCACGAGCGAGGTGGCAGAACGCCCCGTCAAAGTACCCATCACCGGCCCGTACACGCTGGCAAGTTGGAGTTTCAACGAAGCGTACGACGACGTAGAGTCGCTCGCCTACGACCTCGCCGACCTGGTCAACGAGGAGATAGAGAAACTGGTCGATGCCGGAGCACGCTACATCCAGATCGACGAACCCGCGCTGGCGACGACGCCCGACGACCACGCCATCGTCGGGGAGTGTCTCGAACGCATCGCGGACGGCATCTCCGTGAGCGGCGCGAACGGAGGCCAGTCGGACTCGTCCGACGACGTTCCGGACGACGTCTACCTCGGCCTGCACGTCTGTTACGGCGACTACTCGCGCATCTATCCCGAGATTCTGGAGTTCCCGGTCGACGAGTTCGACCTCGAACTGGCGAACGGCGACTACGACCAACTGGACGTGTTCCGCGACCCCGAGTTCACAGCGAACCTCGCACTCGGCGTGACGGACGCCCACGATGCCAGCGTCGAGAGCGTCGAGGAAATCAAAGCGAACATCGAGAAGGGCCTGGAAATCGTTCCGCCGGACCAGTTGACGGTGAGTCCGGACTGCGGGCTGAAGTTGCTCCCGCGCGAGGTGGCCTACGAGAAGATGGCAAACATGGTGCAGGCGGCGCGGGAAATCGAGGCCGAACTGGACGCCGGTGAAATCGACGTCCGTCGCGCCCCCGTGAGCGCCGACGACTGAACACCGACCGAACATCGATTTTCTACGTCTTCGAAACGCGACGCTACCGGGAGTGATGAACGAAGTATGAGTGTGGACGGCCGGAGTTGCCCGGCGTTCCGGGCCGGGGAATCCCGGTTGCCTTCTCCACCCCGCGATCCTACGAGCGACAGGTGTCCGATGGTCCGCTGCTCACTTCCGTGCCTGACGGATTGCCACCGACGAACTGCGACGAGACACCCCTGCGAGTGTTCGACGCAGACCGCTGTCCCCGCAGGACGAGGCTTCTGCGTTGGCTCCCGGGGCCCGACCCGGTCTGACCGGACTCGTCCGGTGTTCGGTTCCCGCTCAAGACCGTAGCGCGGGTGACGAGCAGGGCCTAACTGCTCAACCTAGTCCACCACCAAGTAGCCGATACCACCTTAAGGGCCTTTCGGGTTTCCGTTTGCGTTTCGTCGAGGCGAATCGTGTCCAACGATGCGCAGTCGTCGACTTTCTCGTCAGCCGACAGTCGCGATGGCGACGAGGTTCGAGAGGACGACCAGTGCCCCGACCACGAGATAGACGAAACTCCCGAGCCTGAAGGTTCGCCGAGAACGATGGGTCAACCCCGAGAGGACGACCAGCAAGACGACGGTGACTGCTTTTACGAGCACGAGCCCGACCAGTCCCAACTCCGCGAGCAAGTGCGCGACGAAGGGATTTCCTTCCTCGAGTCCGAGTTCAAGTCCCACTCCGGTCGTAACGACGTCGCCGAGCATCACCCCGAGCACGGCGACCAACAGCGGCAGAGAGACGTGTGACCACAGGCGTGAGTGGGATTCCGACACGGAAGCACGTCCGGCGTCTCGTCACTTTGTTATAGCCTCACTGAACGACAGTAACAGGCCGCTGCGGTGTGAAAAGGGACGGTTACAGAACCGTTCGCGCGTACCAACCTGCGCTTGCGGGGACGGTAAGCGTCACGAGGAAGAACGCCCAGCGATGGTACGTCAGTGAGTCCATTCGGGCCGCTTCCACGAGAGTGTCGGGTGGCGTCACGGCGGCCCACCAGAGCGTGATGAGGGCCATGAACGCCCCGAGAGCGAGCGTGACGCCGGCGACAGTCGCCGGGTCGGTGCGCTCTTTTACGCCCGAACCGAATGCGACGACCGCGACGAGTGCGAACAGCGTATCGAGCAGATGGACGGGCACCGGAATCGTCCCGTAGTACGCGCCGACGGCGATCGAGGGTGCGAGAAAATACGGAAGTGAGAGGAACGCGAGCACTGCCAGAGACGACACGATACCAACTTTCGGCGCGAGTCGCTTGCTCATATCCGAGACCACTCACGCGAGCGAGTTAAGCACCCCGCTTGAGTCGGAAAAATCACATTACTTCGGAACGAACCCCGCACCATGGGACTCGGAAGCACTGCAAAGAAGATTCAGAAAGTCGCCGACACTGCCGAAAAGCTGTACGCGAAGCTAAACGAACTGCGCGAGCAAGTGCTCGCCATCCGCGATTCGTTGGAGGCGACCGACGAACGCGTCCAACACCTCGAAACCGAGAACGCGAAACAACGAGCACTCATCGAGGCGCTGGCCGAAGAACAGGGAATCGACGTCGAAACCGTGATAGACGACGTGGACGACCAGACTGAAGGAGACGAGCCGACAGACAAGACCACGACGGGCGACGAGACGAAAACGGACGACGAGACGCCGGAAGCGAGCACATAACAACGACTAACAGCCCCGCCTTCCTCGTCTCGGGTATGACGACACATCGGGAACCGCTCGACTCGGTGCTCGACACCGTCGGGCGAACGCCCCTCGTTCGCGTCCACGCTGCACCGGACGACGTGCCGGTGTACGCGAAGTTGGAAACGTTCAATCCCGGCGCGAGCGTGAAAGACCGCATCGGAAAGTACATGGTCGAACAGATGCTCGAACGCGGTGACCTCGCGCCCGGCGGGACGGTCATCGAACCGACCGCTGGGAACACGGGAATCGGCTTCGCCATCGCGGCCGGCCAACTCGACGTGAACGCCGTCTTCGTCGTCCCCGAACGGTTCAGCGTCGAAAAACAACAGCTCATGCGCGCGCTCGGCGCGGAAGTCATCAACACCCCGACCGAAGACGACATGGCAGGGGCCATAGAACGCGCTCACCAACTGGCAGAGGAGACCGAAAACGCGGTTGTCCCCCAGCAGTTCGAAAATCCGCTGAACGTCGAAGCCCACTACGAGACGACTGGACCGGAGATATACGACGCGCTCGATGGCGACGTCGGTGCCATCGTCGCTGGCTGTGGCACGGCTGGAACGTTGATGGGGCTGGCGAGGTACGCCCGCGAACGGCACCCCGACACCTACGTCGTCGCCGTCGAACCGGAAGGTTCGCTCTACTCGCGGACGAAAGGCGAAGACGCAGCCGAAGAAGACTACAAAATCGAGGGAATCGGGACGCACGACCCGACGACGAACGAACTGTTCGAACCCGACCTCGTGGACGAAATCGTTCAGGTGTCCGACCGCGCGGCCCACGACGAACTGAAACGGCTCGCGCATGAGGAAGGCCACCTCGTCGCCTCCAGCGCGGGCGCTGCCAGTGTCGCGGCTCGCGATGTCGCCGAGAAGATTCGCGACGGCGAGGTCAATGCCCCCGCCGATTCGGTCGTCACGCTCTTTCCCGACTCTAGCGAACGCTACCTCTCGAAAGGCATCTATCGCTCGTTCGAGGAGTGGGAGAGCTAGTCGTTACGAGCGACCGGAGAGCATTTTCATACTAGATGTCTTCACAAACTGTTCCCGAAAAGCGGCGAGGCAACCGTCACCCCCCCCGACAACATCCGTACGCCGAGCGTCGTGAAAGCTATCTGTTCGGAGAAGGCGAAAAAGTACTTCAACAAACTGTCGAACAAAGTGTCCTGCGATGGAACTCGAGAAACTCAACATCGACGTCGAAGAGCGAGAACACGACCTCGAAGTTGAGAGGTTCAAGGTAGACATCGACTTCGACAAAGAGTTCGAAAACGAATCCGAGCTGGACCCCGAGGAACTCGTCGAAAGAATCCTCGAACAGAAAGGGTTCAAGGTTCGTGACCTCGTGCTCACGAAGAAACTCCGAGACGACCCGCGTGCAGCTAAAGAATGTGTTCACTTCACGCAGGGCGACCACGAGTCCCTCTGGGTCTGCGTCGAGTAATTGACCGGACGTCTATTCTTTTCCATTCGAACCGGACGTTCGTACCACCATCCGCTCGCGCTCGTTCACCCTATCGCATCAGCCGACCGTGTTCGACCTTCATGCACTTGTCCTGGACGACGCGTTTTCCCGCATCCTCGGCGCGTTTCGCGGCGTCGTCGTCTCGAATACCCAACTGCGTCCAGATGACGTCGACGTCGTCGCGTTCGAGAGCCCTGTCCACGATGTCGGCGACTTCGTCGCTCGGTCGAAACACGTCCACGACGTCGATGTTCTCGTCGACGTCGACGAGCGAATCGTACGCCTCGCGGCCGAATATTTCCTCGGCGAAGGGGTTGACCGGGACGACGTCGTAGCCGTGCTCGCGGAGGTACTTCGGAATCTCGTGGGCGTCTTTGCCGGGCGTCGAGGAACACCCCACGACCGCCACGGTGTCGAGTTCGAGGATGTCTCGGAGTTCGTCGTCGCGTTCCACTGGCATGAAAGAGACGACGCGGCGCTCGCGCAAAAGAATTCGGCCTCGTCGTCTCGGCTGGCACTCTTCGACCGACGTTCTCCCGACTCACAGCGGTTGCCAGTCCGTCGTCGGAGCGACGCCTTTTATCCGTACTTCCGACTCGTTGCCCTCGGCCTCTCGAACCTCGATTTCACCGTCGAACAGTTGGCGGAGCGTGCTCATCGTTCGGTCGTCGTGAGCGGTCGAGTCGATGAAGAAGAGTCCGAGGGCCTCCGCGCTCTGGATGCGTCCCGTGAACACGTGCAAGAATCTGAAGACGGTCTGGAGGTTCGAGTACATGAGAAGCGTCGAGAGCGAGTCGAACATGATCCGATTGGTTCGCAGGTCCGAGTCGTAGAACTCCTGGAGAAATTCCGTGAGTTGGATGCCGATGCCCATCATATCGACAGGCGAGGAGGTGTACTCGATACCTTCGGTTCGGCGGGTGGTCATCCCCTGTTGTTTCGAGACACAGTCCACGACACCGATACCGGGTACGGAACCATCGACCCGTGATTCGTACTCGGAGAGCACCTGTTCGCCGCCGTCTTTCGTCGTCACGATAATCGCACCGTCGCCGTCTCTGCCGCCGGTCGTGAGGATATCGAATGTGAGGTTTCGTTTCCCCGTCATCGGCGGCCCCGCAACGAGCAGGTTCGTCCCCGGACCGACTTCCATCCCCGAGAACAACTCGCCTAAATTATACCTGATGGCTCCTCACGGCAGCGTGGCGGACGAGGGAAGGTTGATGCTGTGTCGAAGTTCTCCCCCGGTGTCATCTGGGGAGTATATATTGTGTTCGACTTATATTCTTTTTGATTGCCAACTGGTTCATGCGTAGTCACAGGAGCACGGCGACTCGGCCGATTACGAACGCGATGGCAGCGAGAAACATCCCGTACTTCAGGTGATTCTGTCCCGCGGTCGGGTCGGTTCGGCTCTCGTAGGCCGCATAGAGCATGATGGCGTCCGCTGGAATTACGATTGCGAGATACGGGACGCCGAAGGTTCCCCAGAGATAGGGGAGCGGACTCGCTCCCACGGCGACGACGAGCAGAATCGACCCAATAGCGATGGCGGGACGCGCGCCGATCGCCAGCGGAAGCGTGTTCAGTCCCTCCTCCCGGTCGCCAGCCATGTCCTCTACGTCTTTGACGACCTCGCGCGTGAACGTCGAGAGTGCGGCCAGCAGGAAGAGAACTGCCGGCGCACGAATCGCACCGACCGGAACGACGGTGCTCCCACGTTCGACTGCGACAGCCACGCTCCCGAACAGGAACGTGCTCCCGCCGAGATACGCGACGACGGCGTTTCCGACGCCGGGCAGTCCCTTGAACAGTTTCGTGTACGCTATCAGCGCGAGGAGGTTGACCGCCGCGATAGCGAGCGCCAGGAGGGGGAGCGTGAGTGCCACACCCACGGCTCCGAGGAACAACAGGGCACTGAATACGAGTGCATCCCGTGGCGAGACGGCACCCCGTGGAATCGGTCGGTCGGGTGCGTTGATGCGGTCTATCTCTCGGTCGAAGTAATCGTTGATAGCGTTGCCCGCACCGGTTGCGAGCCAGGTCGCCAGCACGGCTGCACCCATCTGCACGGGACGCGGGTCCGTGAAGACGCCCCCTGCGACGAACGCTCCGATGAACGTGAGCACCCCCGCCGCGAACGCGTTGCCCGGACGCGTGAGTTCGAACAGTCCTTTCACACGTCCAGCAGTAGCCATACGGCGACGTACTCGCGCCACCTGGTATAAATGGACTGGAAGTACTTTCGCCGACGCGAAACCACGACGCTTAAAAGGTGTCACGCGATACGTGTGAGTACGGGCGCTTAGCTCAGTCTGGACAGAGTACTTGGCTTCGGACCAAGTTGTCGCGGGTTCAAATCCTGCAGCGCCCATCCTGCTGCATCATCATCCGAATCCAATCGCCTGCGGCGGGTTCCTTATAACCCAGCGCGCAGACCGGCAAGGTGATTTGAACCTGCTGCGGGTCGCCATCAGTACCGTCCCTCGATTTGCAGAGAGTTAAACGTGAGATAGCCGATAAACGTATCGCCGCAACCTCCACTATGGTGTTTCACCACTCGAGGATACTACCACTGGTGGCTCTATTGAAAATAATCAGCGGCTGATAGAACCGGCGTGCTGAATAGAGAGCGCATACGCAGCAGTGGTCATATCCTATCACTGGTTTTAAGGGGCTTATTATTCATGCAGTGCTGGTTTATTGGTGGCAGTTGAGATAAGACGCCAAAATGTCTGACGATGGTTCGAAAACAGATGGAGGTGAAAGAAGTAGTGGGGTGGGAACTCCTCGTTCACTGACTCGCCATCCGACTGTGACCGAAAACCTCGACACTATTTTTAAGCTGTTGAGTGACGCTCGCCGTCGCTATCTTCTTTACTATTTGTACACAATGGAGGGAACCGTTACCGAGTTCGAGGCGGCGGTAAACGCGGTCTACACGCACGAAACGGCTGGAACAGACACTGACAACCATTCGACCCGTGAGGAGGTCCGTATCGATTTACGCCATACTCATCTCCCACGGCTTGCGGATGCAGGGGCGGTTGACTACGACCGCCGACATGGTACGATTCGGTTCACAGACTCCCCCGCGCTCGAAGAATGGGTTGACCACGCCCAATATAAGGAGTTCGATTGAGACAGATGCACACCGAACTCAACAACCAGTGAGTGTGGAATAGGAGATAGACGTCCTGTCTGCAGCACACACTGAAACCTATCACCGGTTGCTGGGTACACCACTGCCTCGCTGATGGTGCACTCCGTCACCGTCACGCGCTATCCGCACCATCAGTCACGATACTATCGCCGATAGTGGAGGCTGTCTCATGCGTCGTCATCGCGTTCTTGGTCGTCGTTCTTTGCCGGGTCGTAGAAATCAGCCTCATCGAGCGATACGTGGGTATGGTCTGCCACATCAAACGTCCCCTTCTCGGTCAGGTTCCGGTATGCAGGGTCAGCTTCACGGGCACGAGCGTCGGTGGCTGTGCCGGGCGTCGTAGTTGGAACCATCGCGAAACGAATTATCGAGTCCCACCGAGAACGCTATTCAGGTATAATCGGATGTGGGGGAACCGACCCCGCCAAAACTGAACGCCGACGGCCTCATCACCCCCCATTTGCCGATAGGGACGGGACGTCAGTACGCCCAGTGCTTCGTTTTGCAGCCGATGTGTCAGCGTACGCCCAATATACTGATATAACAGGGAGTAAAACCATTAAGATTGATGGGTGGTAACATATGGCAATCAGAGGACGCCCAACACGACAATCCACGAAACGACACCCTCACCGATTGAACGAGAGGAATCCCCCATGACCCGACTTACTGGCACGGGGTCGTCTACTGGACATGCACCCTCACTGTCACTCGACACGTGCTTTGAACTCTTGGCCGACCGGTGGCGTCGCCACCTGCTGTGCTACTTCGCCGAAAATTCGTCGGTCACAGCGACCACCGATGAACTCGTCGGCCATCTCATTCAGGAGGACACTTCGGCAACCCCTGACGATACGACGTGGGTCAAACTCGAATTGCACCACAAACACCTCCCGAAGCTGGCTGCGGCCGGCGTCATTGACTATGACCGGCGGGATGAAACCGTCCGGTATCACGGTGGAAAGACGCTTGAAGACGCTGTGGCGTTCGCAGCAACCATAGAACACTCACAATAGTGATGACAACGTGGTCAGGGGGAGCTGCCACGAGAACCCCACCGCAAAAAGAACACGGATGGACGGTTCAACCCCGTTCGTATTCGAGACGTATCCGGCGTCATCAACGAGTGTTACCGCAGGTTGCTTCGTGGTAGGTCGTCTTCAGTCACTGGTTGGTTCGCGCGGGTCGGTGACGAATTCATGCAGACCGCGGGTGTAGCGGTGAATCCATCCCGTGTTGGTCAGTTCACGGAGGTAGAACTTGACGTTGCCCTTCGTAATACCGGTTTTCTCATGAATCGACCGTACGACGTTTGTGACAGCAGCGCAGCAACTCGGTGAGCCGCTGCAAGATACCGGGCGCGTATCTTTCATCCCACACCCACTGGCTGGTGAGTTCGTGGTGCGGATTGTTCACTGCACGACTTACGGCCAGTCGTCTGGCAACTCGTCTTCATGGTCGTCCATTAATGTGAGGAGTGGGGCGATGTCATCGAAATTCGGCCCCCGTCGAATCGTCTCTGTGCCAGGATTCCACTCGATATAGCCATCATCGGCCAATTTCGGAAGGTGGACGTGGCGTAACTGCGTCTCTAATCGTCTGAGTTCGTCGTCCGCCCATTCGTATTCGGTTAAGAGGCTAAATCGCAAGCCGACGGCTACCTGAACTCGTAGAGCGAAGGGGAGGTTGTATGAGACTCTCCCCGGATGCAATTACATCGCTGCTGACTTCGCTC
>NZ_JBPEHH010000072.1:0-20542 GCF_054177595.1 Haladaptatus ordinarius
GGTTGCACTCGTGGGCGTTCGCTCGACTTGCCGGGCGTATCGAGGACAAAGCGACCGAGGCAGGGATTCCCGTTCGGAAGGTGAACCCCGCGTACACCAGTCAGACGTGCCACGCATGCAGCCACCTCGGATATCGTGGCAGACAGGCCACGTTTCGATGTACGAACGACGAGTGTTGGGTAACGGAGTATCAAGCTGATATTAACGCGGCGGCGAACATCGCCGGTCGCGTAGACCCGTGGGGTGAGAGCCTGTCGCTAAAATCGACGGGCGATGACACCCCACAGGAGGGGAGCACTTGTGACAGTGCCACAGGACACCGCATGCCGAGTCCGTAACCCGGACAGACGACGCTTGCGACGTTTCAGTCCTGAAACCTCTATAAGACTTCCCTTGTAGGAAGCTCCGCCCTTTAGGGCGGGCGAGGATGTCACTAATAGAGAACTGGCACGACCTGTCGTAGCCGAAGACGGGTGCACGTTCGGTTCGTGAACGAGGGTTCTCCGAAAGGACGAAAGAAGAGAAGGCAAAAGATACCAGGACCCGTAGAATCATCGTGACTGTTGAAATCGACATCCGTCTCGATGCGGAGCAATTCGCCTTCGGTCAGGTGTTTCAGGCAGCACCCGCCCTGCGAATCGAGTTCGGCCGCATCGTCCCGATGGGACGCGACGACGAGTACCTTCCCTTCGTCTGGGTGATGGCGACGGAAGAAGCACCGAATCCGAAGACTATCGAGGACGCGTTCGCCGAGAGTCCGGACATCGAGGAATTCGAGTTACTGACCGCCATCGACGACAAACGCCTGTACCACCTCCACTGGCTTCCGACGGTCGAGAGCCTACTCGATGGGATTCTCCAGGCGCAGGGAACGATAATTGAAGGCTACGGTGAACACGGCGAGTGGACGTTTCGAGTTCGGTTCGGAACGCAAGACGGGCTCTCTCGGTTCGACGACTACTGCAATGCCCACGACATCGCGTTCACGCTCGACAGGGTAACCGACATCCGCCCTCCAGAAGGGCGGCGCCTCGGCCTCACACCCGAGCAGATCGAAGCGATTCGCGTCGCATTCACCCACGGATACTTCGAGGTGCCACGCAGGATTTCCCAGAAAGACCTCGGCGACCTCCTCGGTATCAGCCACCAGGCGGCCTCCGAACGTCTCCGCCGAGCGAACGAAAAGATAATCGAACAATCGATGGCTTCGTTATTCGACATCGACCCGACGACGGACGAGTGAGCACGCCTCACCCCTCGATGTCCAGAAGAGTTCACCGGTCCGTGGACGAATGGCTCACAGTTGGACCACGAGACCGTCGCCATCCCGTTCGTACGTCGTCTCGAACGGTTCGGAGCGCCCGTGCATCGTCTTCCGGAGCCAGGCCGCCTCGTCCTCGCTGGCGCGAGAGACGCCGTCGTCGATGTGGAACGGGACGAGTCGTATCTCTTCAAAATCACCGCCGTCGAGCGTGACTTCGAAGAGGTAGCTTTTGTCGTTACTCAGGTCGTCTTTGATTCCGAAATCGTCGACCAGATCGCCGGTATCGTGGAGGATGATACTGTCGCGGTACTGTTCGACCGCCTGGACGACGTGTGCGCTGTGGCCGTGAACGAGATCCACACCTCGATCGACGAGCCAGTGGCCGAACGCGACGAGTCGGTCGTTGGGGCGCTCGATCCAATTTTCTCCCCAGTGGACTGACGCGACGAGCTGGTCCGGATTCGCCGATTGTGCGCGCTCGATGGCGTTCCCGACGACCCGGCGGGTTTCCGGATTCTCGGGGTCGGTCTTGGCCCAGGCTATCTTTCTGCGAGGAGAGAATCCCGCCGTTTACGGCGGGAGTGAATCCGGCAACTCCTTCACAAACCACGCATCGACACTACTACGGATATTTAAGTAGTATCGGTTCATAATATGATGGACACCGAGGCGGTCACACCGCCCACTCAATTGCACAATATCGGGACTCCGAGACCCAGAACGTTCGAGACACCCTCTCGAACCGCTGTGGTGTCTCGGTCAGCAAGATAACTCCGAGTCCCATGCCGGGATAGGAGTAACGGCGGTGTGGCCCCGCCATCGGCCTATCATACCCACAGGTCGTCAACCAGCAAATATCCCAAACCAGCGGTGCGGTGCCGTGGGAAGCCTCGCCGCTTACGGCGAGGAGGAGGTCACTCCTGGCCGGTCGTCGGTCGCGGCGTACGCTTCGTATTCGTCCGAGAACGAGATGACGGCGACGTCGACGTCACCGACGGAAAACGTCGCCAGCGCGCGTGCTGCTGTCGGGGTTTCGCCAGTGCCTGCGTTTTCGATACCGGCCCCCTCGAGCGCGTCTATCGTATCGGTCAGGGCGACTGCTCCGAAGTCCATCGCGTGATTGTTCGCCAACGCCGCGAACTGGACGTTCCCGGCGTCGAGTGCGGGGGCTGCCCATTCGGGGTCGCCGCGGAAGTAGTACGCTCGGTCAGGGAACCGTTCACCGCGCTTCGATAGACAGCACTCGAGGTTGCAGAAGACGCCATCGAGGGATGGAGTCGAGGCTCGAAATCGCCCCAGATGGTTGCTGGTTCGACGTCCTCTTTGCCGTAAATCCGGTTGAGATTACGCCCGCCCATCGTGTCACCGGCGAATCCGATCGTCGTTCGGTGGCGCTCACGGTCGTCGGACGGACCGGTACCTGCGGTCGTGGTCACACCTCAGTTGTCGTGTGCGCGCTAGACGGAACAGTCTCGTTAGACGGCGGTGAGTCGGGTAAGCTTTCGGTGCATCCTCCAATCGCCACTGCTCCCACGGCCGTGAGGAATTCCCGTCTTTCTTTCTTCATTGAACTAGTTATATTTGATATATTATATCAGTATCTGATGGTTATATCATTTTCACACTTGTGGCGGACAACGTGGGAGATCGCTTTCGAGACGTGACCGAGCAGTTCGTCCTCGTCTCAGCTGACAGAAGCGGTCGTTTCGGGTGAAGCGAAATCCGGATTCAGATGCGTCAGCGGAGCGCACATCCACTCCAATCGGCACAGCGTCTCTGTTCGAGGCTTTTTCGTCGACGGTACGGAAAACGCAGGCGGAATGATACGGATTCGCTCCGGGGCGGTTCACACGTTTTCCGGTGCGAGTGCCTCGATCGTCGTTTCAGCGACGTCGTCTGCTACCTGTTGTGGAATGGTCACGATGGGGCGGTCGACTACCGAGTTCTCGACGAGGGCGCGGAGTTGCGTGCGCGCCTCGTCGGGTGTACCGGCGACGCCGAGGTCGGAGACCATCTCGTCGGTGACGTAGCCGACCGCTTCGTCGCGTTCGTTCGACCGCCACGCCTCGGCGATTCGGTCGGCCGCGTCGGGGAACCGCGAGGCGACCGCCTTCCGATATCCCTCGCCGCTACCGACGTAATAGGCGAGGTGTCCGCGAAGAGCGTCGCGTGCGAATTCGGGGTCGTCCGCGACCGCTGCCGGGACGTACGGGGCCACCGTGATTCGGGCAGGGTCGCGTCCTGCTCTCTCGGCGTGTTCGGCGACGTAAGCGAACGCCTCGTCGAGGGTCGAGAACGGGATGTTGTGGGGTATCCATCCATCACAGAGGCGTGCGACGACCCGACGATTGGCGCGCCCGAGTGCGGCGTGGTAGACCGGAACGTCGGCATCGAGTGCCGGGAAGTCTGCAGCGTGGAATATATCGCCGTCGTATTCGACGCGTCGACCATCACTCCCGTCCAGCTCACCGTCGCCACTTTCGTGCCCGAGGAACCGCTTGGTCAGTTCGATAGTTTCGTGGGCACGCCGGACGGGGCGGTCGAACGCCATGCCGTGCAGGTCTTCGACCGCTTTCGACGTGCTCGTCCCGACGCCCAGGATGAACCGGCCACCCGAGATACGGTCGAGAGTGTTGGCGGTCATCGCGAGCGTCGCCGGGGTGCGCGAAAACACGTTCAAAATCGCGGTTCCGACCGTAATTCTCTCGGTTTTGCCGGCAATCTCCGTGAGTTGAATCGGCGAGCTCGTCCCCCAGAGTTCGCCGAGCCAGGCCGACTCGTAGCCGAGTTCCTCTGCACGAACAGCGAGCGCCGTCGGACTGACCTCATCGACGTCCGGTAGTAGCAGACCGTGACCCATGACAGCGCTTTTCACGCGCGTCGTAAAAAATCTCGGTGGCTATCGCACAGAGGAGGCGTCGGCCCTGTTCACGTTCGATGGCCACCGACGAGACGTGGAAATCGCCGACAGAAAACCAGGGTGATACCAATCTCGAGACGGCGCTCACGACGTCGACCTCGTTCCCGACGGATTCGTCGACGACCGTTACGTTCCGAGCGAAGTTTACCACCTTTCAGCTCACGTGCTCGTTTTAAATCCACCGGAGGTGTCCTGCAGTAGCCACTCGAGAGTGTGGACCGAATCCTGAAACGTAATGAAGGTGTTCATCACAGGCGCAACCGGTGTCCTCGGGCATCGACTCGTCGACCGACTCACCGACCGTCGACACGAAGTCCACGGCCTCGTCCGTGACGACGACGGTGCAGACCTCGTCGAGGCGCGCGGTGGTGTCCCGCGTCGCGGTGACGTGCTGAAACCGAAGACACTCGACTCGGCCGTAGACGACGTGGACGTGCTCGTCCACGCGGCGACGTCCTTCCCGGTCACGATGAAGCCGACGGAAGCGGACTGGGAACGGAACGACCGCATCAGAAAAGAAGGTGCGAAAAACCTCGTCGCGGCCGCAGGGACAGTCGTAGATCGCTTCGTCTTCCCGAGCGTCGTCTGGGTCGCCCGCCAGCCCGACGGCTCACGCTTCGACGAGGGCGCCGAAAGACATCCCGACCGGGCAACGCAGTCGGCGGCAGACGTCGAGCGGTACCTCCAAGAAGCAGCCGAAACGCGGGGGTTCGATGCGACGATACTGCGTACGGGATTCTACTACGCCCCCGACGCTGGCCACACGCGTTTTTGGGGTGAGAAACTTCTATCCGGCGACATGCCTATCGTCGGTGAGGGACTCCTCGGCCGGAGGGATGCCGAGATGTCGGTTTTACACGTCGAGGATTCTGCCCGTGCGTTCGCCGATGCGATAGACCAACAGGTGACCGGCCTCTACCACGTCGTCGACGACGAATCTGTAACGGGGGCCGAGTTCTTCACCGAGTTCGCATCGCTACTGGATGCCCCGGAGCCGAGTCGTATTCCGGGGTGGCTCGCCCGCTTGTTCGTCGGGAAGGTGAACGCCCAGGGGTTCACGAGTCCGTTTCCGACTACCAACGAGAAGTTCGAGCGAGAGACGGGGTGGGAGCCCAGATACCCGACGTACCGCGAGGGGCTGCGGCAAATCGTCGACACCTGGCTCGAGACTGGCAGACTGGTCGTTACTCCCGACGGATACCAGTGGGGCGAAAACGTCCCGATTCGCTATCACTGTCGTTCGTGTGGACGGCAGTTCCGAGCGAACACGCGTTCGTGTCCCCACTGTGAATCACACAACTACCGGCCACAGCGCGCGTGACGGAACGAGGTGTCCGAGAAACTCGACTCACCACCGCCATCCGGACACCGTATTCTTCAACCCGGTCCCACGTGAACGCTCGTTGGAGCGCTCGTCGGAGTCGTCTCCACCGGTCACCCGTATTTGCGGTCAGGGCGTTGTCTTCGATGCCACTGAAGATCTCCTGTTGCTCACGACCGATAGTGAACCGGTTCTGACGTTCGACTAACACTTCCTTGATGAGGTCGGGCCCGGTCACCAGATACATCGACCGACCGGGGAACGTGAGTCTGACGACGTCACCACGGCTTGCCCAGTCCTCCACCGCGTCGAATGGGTCACGCGAGAACGCCATGCCGTTACCGAGGAGTGGAACACCCTTCGGCGTCGGTGGCGTACCATCGGTCATACATGAAGATGTCACTCGGAACAGATAGTTCTAGCCTGATACACTCTGACGACAGACGACCTCATCGAGGACGTGCAGTCGAAGAACGGACTGTGAACATCTATCGACGGTCGTACGACTTCGATTCATCCGGAAAGCTCGATACGGCGTCGATGGGCAGTCCGGAGAGCGTCTGGTTCGGCGTGGTCTTCGTCTCGAAGGGCGAGTATTTGCACTCGAAACTTCGTAAGGATTTTGAGGTCACGAGTACGATTTCGCATGCCATATCGTCCTTCATCGCGGTTGAAAACCGGCGTGGGTCGACGAAAGTGGCACGATAACGAAACCAATGATATCAGTTTCAAAACGTCATCTGCGGATACTGTTCGCGACCCTCCTCATACTATCGACTGCAACGGTCGGCTACGGGGTTGCGACATCGGGGACCGAATCGACGTTCGAATCACACATCGACGGCCACAGCGTCGACCGCGATGCGAACGTCGCCCCCGAATCGGACGGCATCACAGTTATCGCGACCGATTCGAACTCCTGGCGAGGGCAAGCCAGCGAGGGGCCACGGGCGAGAGCCGAACTCGTCGCTCTGAATCCGAACGGAACGGTTCGTTACTACAACGACACCCACACGCGCTACTGGGACGTCGACCCCGTGAAAGGGACGAAAACGACGGTCGAGTACTCGTACGCCGACCATCGGAGCGGTTCCGAGTGTCCGAGTGCCGACGAGTGGAACCCCAGTCAGTACGGTGTCAGCGAGGAGATGTGGAACACCTACTACGAGACGCACGGCGACGTGAACGCCTGTACGTACAACGGCGTCGAACGCGTGAACCTCACGACCGGCGCGGTGACACAGGTCTGGGGCCACCACACTCCCGGGAAAGAGGCGACGCGGTACCACGACGTCGACCGTCTCAACGACACCCACATCGTGGTCGCTGATATCTACCTCGACGGCGTGTTCGTCGTCGACACCGAGACCGACGAAATCGTGTGGCGTTGGAATGCGTCCGACTCCTTCGACCCCTCGACGACCGGCGGCCCGTTCCCCGACGACTGGTCGCACATCAACGACGTCGAAGTTCTCGACGACGGGCGCATCATGGTGAGTATGCGGAACCACGACCGTGTGGTGTTTCTCTCCCCGGACGACCACAGCGTCGTCAAGAAACAGACCCTCGGCGAGGAGGACAACTACGACATCCTCTACGAACAACACAATCCCGATTTCATCAACTCGTCCAACGGCGGTCCTGCAGCAGTCGTCGGAGACAGCGAAAACAACCGGGTCATCGAATACCAGCGCGACGCTGACGGCAACTGGAAACAGACCTGGGTCTGGCGGGACGCTCGGATGCAGTGGCCGCGGGATGCCGACCGCCTCCCGAACGGCAACACGCTCATCGCGGACTCAAACGGCAACCGCGTCTTCGAAGTCGACAAGAACGGCGACGTCGTCTGGCAGCTCAACATTGCCTTCCCGTACGAAGCAGAGCGTCTCGAATCCGGCGACGAGTCCACGAACGGCCCGAGTGCGAAATCCGCCACCGTCGCCTCTCGGTCCGGAAGTCTGGGCGACCAGTTCTGGATCGCGGTGAAGAGTCTCATCCCCGGGAAGTATCTGAACGGTCTGATGTACATCACGCCGGTCTGGATGGGTGTTCCGGAAGTGTTCGCCATCGTGCTCGGTGGGATAGTGGCTCTCATCTGGGCTGGCTTCGAAACGCGGTGGTACGTCCGTCGGCGTCGGCTAACGACGAGCGGCAGCGCCAGCGACGAACCGGCGAGTCGAGAGTGACTTCAGCCGATTACCGGTATCACCCCGGTTCTGGTACTCGACACGAACGAACCGATAATCGGACTACCGTTTTCGTGATCAGCGACGACCGATATCCTCGACGAGTCTCTCTGTTACATCGAGTAAATCGTCGGTGAGTACCGCGTCCGGAGCGTCCGTTCTTCCCTCCCAGAAGTAGACGCGACCGAGTCGGTCGAGAAGTTGAATGAAGTGAGCGAACATCCCGTCGAACGGTTCGTCCGTCGGGTCGTCCAGGTCGACGTAGGCTCGCTTTAGCACGCGTATCTTCTTCCGATATTCCTCGTGGTCGAGGTAGCCGGCTTCCCACTCGTGGCCACCGTCGGCGTGTTCGTACACACCGACGATGTAGTCAGCACGGTTCGCCAGCACCTTGAATTTCGTCGTCCAGAACTCCCACGCCTCGGGTACGTCGGCCATCGTAAACGCGTAGCCTTCCTGTGTGAGTCGATTTTTCACGGCGGTAAGCCGGTCCCGTTCGTTCTCTCCGTAACTCCCGAGGACGAAAAACGTCCGTCCGCTCAGCAGGAACGTCTCCAGATCTTCATCGAGGGCGCGGTTTATCTTCCGATACTGGTCGCGCGAGAGGGTGTCTTTCGCCGAGTATCGTTTCGTCTCGTCGACAATACTCCCCAGTTCAGTGCGTTTGTCCGGCATTATCTGCAGTACAGTCGTCACCTAATTGTATCCTCTGACTGCGCGAACCCCGGGTGAGAACGACGACATGCAGATGTTGGCATTGACCAACATCATTATAACACTGGCCGACGTACTGTCACTCGTACTATGTCACAGGGTGCTGGCGTGCAACCGAACGACGAATCGAACCACTTCGACGTCTTCGAGGTGTTCGACGTCATCACGCAACAGACGCGGAAAGACCTCATCGCGGACATCGTCGGCCACCCGAAAGGGATGCCGAGCATGAAAGAGCTCCAGTACCTGAATCCCGACGTCGACCGCACGACGATTCTGGGGCATCTTCGAAAGCTCGTGGCGGCCAACGTCGTCGGTAGTGTCGAGTTCCCCGACGGTCAGCGACCCGACGAAGGACCGTACAAGTTCTACTACGTCACCGAACAGGCGCGCGAACTGTTCGACAAGAACGGTATCTTCGACCCCGCAGTCCGCCAGCCCCTCTACGCGCAAGTGGAGAAACCGGACGACGTGAAACACGCAGAGGAACTCACTCGACCGCAGATCGAGTGAGTGCCGTCGGCCAGCGTCGTCCGCGTCGGGATTTTGTCGGAGACGAATCCGACGATTCTCAAGACGGGTGCTGGTGTCTGATTTTCTCGGCGATCTGCCCGGGTACAGGAGTCCCACAGTCTTTGCACTTCCACGTCGGGTAGACCTCCCCCTGTTCCTTGGTGAGGTCCTGTTTGTACCTGAGGGTCGCACCGCACGTACACTGGTAGGACGTAGAGGACATACACGACGATAGTCGTCGAAGTCGAAAAAATCACTCGCCACCCCAAAGCCATGGCGATGCGGGAATCACATCTCGTCGACGGGGTCGCTCTCACTGTCCCAGAGGGTTAGCGCCCACCGAGAGAGCCGATTCACTTTCGATGGTAGGGACACGGTCTGCCCGGAAATGGAACGACACATTGACAGGGACTGTCCGATGGGTGGTCGACGCGACCGCAGATGGGTTGGCCGATGGAATTCGTTGGAGGGTTACTGCTCGCCATGTCCCTTGTGTACCAGCAGCAGCGTTATGTACATTTTCGAATTTTATTGAAATATGTATGACGGTCGTCTAACTACAGTCAGTGTCGAGACAGGTATTCCGCATCCTTTCCGATGAGCGCTGGAACGTTCACCATCGTAGTGGCGATTCGTGACGGCGACAGTGTCAGTCTGCAGATATACCGACGTCTGTCACGGATGGAATGCTTCCGTGTATCGTTGACAGTCGTGGTACCCGTTCTGGTCGAAGCGTTTGATGTGCCCACCGGCGACGTAGAGCGTCCCATCGATGACGCCGTCGACGGTTCCACCGCGGCGGAAACACGGCTCGGGAAGCGAGGTCCGGAAGCGGTCCGTTCTCGAATCGTATCGATGGCAAACGGTTGCGTAGCTGTCGACAGAGGGATTTCCTTTCCAGAAGAGACCGTGTGTGAGATACACAACTCCATCGACGACAGGATTGCTCGTCGTCCCATAGATTCCAGGGAGTGGAGCCGGTTTCATCCGCTCCCAGTTGCCACGCCGGATATCGAAGCGGAAGTTGGACGCCGTCGGCCCGGTGACACCGAGCAACCCGCAGATCGCGTAGAGATACTGTCGCCCATCGATTTCGCAGAGTGAGACAGAGGGCCACCGTTTCGCTTTTGGCATTCTGCCGACATCTGAATCGACGACGCGCTTGCGTTTCGGATCGAACGTCCACAATCGCCGTTCGTCGAACGTTCCTGGCCGAGGGCGTCGCAAGCCGTGGTTGCTCGCACTCTTCCGTCTGGATGCGACCGTACCGCCACCAACGCAGTACACGAGACCATCGGTCGGATTGAATACTCCTCCCATCGCCCAGTTGGGGTACGGACAGCGAACGTCGTGCGTCGCGGTGAGATTCGTCCAGCCGTCGTTCGGCCGATACCTGTAAATTTCATCTGTTGGCGGTCGATTCGGGTGATATGGGCCGCGCGATGGTGCACCACCGAAACTGAAAATCGCGTCAGGTGTGGCGACACCGCATGGCGCCCAGAGTCCTCGTGGCATGTCCGCGATACGGCGCCACGCGTTTCGACGGCAGGCTGTCGGGTCGAAGGCGAAAGCATCTCGCACTGCCTGCAGCTCGATACCGGACCTGAAGCCACCGAAGTAGTATAGTTCGCCGTTGAGAACACCACCCCCTGCATCGCTCTGGGCGGCTGGAACTGGTGCCTGGTTCGCCCAGCCAGATTCGACTCGACTACGAGGTCGTTCGTTCGACGTTCGTGATTCAGCGTGTGTATTCGAGTTTCCCGCGGCTGCACTCGGGGACACGACCGAGAGACTAACGAGACTCGTGCCGACGTATTTCAACCACCTCCGTCGGGATATCCCCACCTTGGTACCGGATGTGTGTCGCCCCATCTCTCTGTTCGGTGTTGGCGTCCATACCCGAAATCAATTTGCCCCTCGTTTCGTCGAGCTCTCTCGAAAAAACGACGGCGACCTCTCCGACCGAATCGGGCAATGACCGCTCGCAATCGCCGTGCTCACGGTCCCGGCGGGAGCACTCGGGGCGTTTTCGTCATCGTGCGAGCGAGTGCACTCGTCCTCGGTACCGTCTTCGTCGCGTTTGGTCTCCTCGTGGTCGTGAAGGCGGGTGCAGTACTGCCGGCCGTCGTCACGTCGCTCACGGGGTAGCGTTCGCGGTCGTCCGACGATTCGTCGTCGGTCCGCTGCCGGAATGTGAGGCGTCGTCGTATTCGGAACACACCGTCACCACGGACGAAACACCGATATGGGGGAACTACGCATGCACGGACATGGAGACAATCACCGAGTTCGAATCGTCGTTGGGTCGACTCGACGTCGGCTGGTCGAAAACGACTGCCGACGACGTGTCCGACGTGTTGAACGACGTCGTCCGTCGGCCGGCCGTCGGTACACCCCTCCCCTTCGACGGGGTTTCGTTGCCTCCCAAGGTCACCGTCTCACCGACCCCCGACGAGCTGAACGCCGCCACGACGGGCGTCACGGCGGCACGTTTCGCCATCGCCTCGTACGGCAGCGTCGTCATCCAGGCCACGCCCGATGGCACGGAACCGGTGAGCCTCTTCCCGGACCGCCACGTCGCCGTCGTCCGTGAAAGCGACGTCGTACCCGGAATGTCGGACGCGTTCGACCGCCTCGCCGACGACATTCGAACCGGTCGGGACAGCGCAATCGTCGCTACCGGCCCGAGTGCGACTGCAGATATGGGTGCACTCGTCCGTGGCGCACACGGGCCGAAAGACGTCCACGTCGTCATCCTCACCGACCGATGAGTTCGAAATCACGCGAAGCGAAAGCCGAGAAGATTCGTCGCCTGCTGGCGTCGGAGGGCGACGCTGTCGGCGAGAACACCCGCGGGTTCAATCGCGGACGCTACGAGTCGGTCGCCCGTCTCGACGATTACCAGGAACTGAAAGACGAAGCACGCGCCATCAAGGAGGACGCTATCGAGCGCCTGCCGGACCTCGTCGAGCAACTGCGCGAGACGGTCGAAGCGAACGGCGGAACGGTGTACCTCGCCCACGACGCGGCAGACGCGAACCGATACATCACCGACCTCGCACGAAAACGGGCAGCAGACCGCGTCGTCAAGAGCAAGTCGATGACGACAGAGGAACTCGACGTCAACGACCACCTCGAAGCCGCCGGCGTCGACGTCGTCGAAACTGACCTCGGCGAGTGGGTGCTCCAGGTCGCCGACGAAGCACCCTCGCATCTCGTCGCGCCCGCCATCCACAAATCCCGGGAGTCGATTGCAGCGCTGTTCAACACACAGTTCGACCCGGACGAACCCCTGGAGACCGCGGCGGAACTGACGGCGTTCGCCCGCGGCCGACTCGGCGACCTCATCGAGGACGCCGACATCGGGATGACTGGCGCGAACTTCGTCACCGCCGACACCGGCACCATCGCACTGGTCACCAGCGAAGGGAACGCTCGGAAGTCCGTCGTCGTTCCCGATACGCACGTCGCAGTCGCGGGCGTCGAGAAAATCGTCCCCAGCGTCGAGGACCTACAGCCGTTCGTCGAACTCATCGGTCGGTCGGGGACTGGCCAGGACATCACCTCCTACGTCTCCCTGTTCACGCCGCCGGTCGAGTCACCGACCATCGACTTCGAGCGCCCCGACGAACCGGGGTTCGGCCACGGCGACGACGGGGGAACGGACCGCGAATTTCACCTCGTCCTCGTGGACAACGGTCGGATGGCGATGCGCGAAGACGACCACCTGCGAGAGACGCTGTACTGCATTCGGTGTTCGGCCTGCGCCAACTCCTGTGCGAACTTCCAGTCGGTCGGCGGCCACGCCTTCGGCGGGGAGACGTACACCGGTGGCATCGCTACTGGCTGGGAAGCGGGCGTCGAAGGACTCGACAGTGCTGCCGAATTCAACGACCTCTGTACGGGGTGTACGCGCTGTGTGAACGCCTGTCCCGTGAAAATCGACATCCCGTGGATAAACACGGTCGTCCGCGACCGCACCAACCGTGGTGCGGACGGCGAACTCGACTGGCTGGTCGACGGTCTCACGCCCGACGCCGAATCCGGTGGCCTCGACCTCCAGAAGCGTCTTTTCGGCAACGTCGAGACGCTGGCGAGATTCGGCAGCGCGTTCGCCCCCGTCTCGAACTGGCTGGCCGATACTCGCCCCGTGCGGGCCGCGCTAGAGCGGACGGTTGGAATCGACCGGAAGCGCGACCTCCCACGGTTCCGGCGCGAGACCCTCGTCGACTGGTTCGCCGACCGTGACTCGAAGGTCGAAGACCCCTCCCGAGAAGCGGTCGTCTATCCCGACGTCTACACGAACCACGTCCACGTCGAACGCGGAAAGGCCGCCGTCCGGACGCTCGAAGCGCTCGACGTTCGCGTCCGGATTCCACCCGTTCGTGCCAGCGGCCGTGCCCCACTCTCGCAGGGGATGATAGCCACCGCCGAGGAACACGCCCACGACGTGTACGCAGCGCTGGCAGAACACATCGACGCGGGCCGCGATACCGTCGTCATCGAACCGAGCGACCTCGCGATGTTCGACCGGGAGTACGAGAAGTTCCTCCCCGAGCGGTCCTACGAGCGCATCTCGGGTAACAGCTACGAGATTCTGGAGTACGTCTTCGGCCTCCTCGAGAACGGTGCCACCCCCGACGTCCTCTCGTCGGGCGACGGCGAGAGGGTCGCCTATCACAGCCACTGCCAACAGCGGACGATGGGGTTGGACGCCCACACCACGGCCGTCCTCGAAGAGTTGGGATACGAAGTGCTCCTCTCGGACGTCGAGTGTTGTGGCATGGCGGGGAGTTTCGGCTACAAACGGCAGTATTACGAGTTGAGCATGGACGTCGGCGACCACCTCAGAGACCAGTTCACGACGTCCGACGCCCGCGAGCGAACCGTCATCGCCAGCGGAACGTCGTGTCTGGAACAGTTAGAGTCGCTCCTTCGACGACCGACTCGACACCCAATCGAACTCGTCGCTCCCGAGTGAGTACCTCATCGCCCACACCGTCGAGGCGGAGACAGAAGATACCGAAATCGGGACTTTCTGCGATGTTGGTCTCGACCCGGAGGTAGCCGAGGTCGCCTCCCGCGATGATTTTCCGCCTCACCACTGCGTTTCGAGGCACCCTGCGTACTATCAAAGTGATAGAAAGTCAAGTATGCTGACGTTCGATGAATTCGACGCTGACGGTCACCTTGCGTCCAGTTTTCGCCGAAATCCGCTCTTTGGGTTGATCGTCTAAACGAGGGAAATCCTTATCGGGAGGGCGACGAACGACGACAGTCACTTCCTGCGGTCGGTTGGAGAGCATATCGTCGTTGAACTGCGTCCGAACCTCCAGGAGGGCGAGTTCGTCGTACTGCTGTTGACCGAGCGTTTCCCCGACGGCCACATTGACCGATCGTTCGAATGCGACGTGGGTCGACACAGCGCCGCCCGCAGTGACGAACAACAACAAGAGTAGCAACGCGACCACGGCGGATGGCCCTATCCGACTGAACGAGAGGTTCGGCCGAATCGCACCTGGTTCCCACCCATCGGGTCGATAGCCGAGATACCAGAGTACTACGACACCAGAGACGTGAATCGATGCTGCGTTCACGACGAGCAGTATCAGTGAGCCGAGTGCGATTGCCGGAATGTTCCACGCGATGCCGATTCCGACCGCTGCTGCGGCCGGAATGAGTGCTGCCGCAATCATCACGCCGACCAGCGCAGCGGAGATTCCGGTCGCGAGGCCGGCCGCACCCGCAGCACCAGCACAGACACCGATGATGAGTGACAACAGCCCTGGTGAGATGCGCTGTGCAATCTGGTTGATCGCTCCCGGATGGAGCGACGGTGAGAGAAAGTGGCCCGTTTTCAGAACGAGACTGAAGAGAACCGAACCGATGATTGCGATTCCGAGGCCGTATATCTGTGTCGTGAATCCATCGACGATCATCTCCCGATTACTGAGAACCGTCCCGACACTCGCCGTCAACGCAGACCCGACCAGCGGAGCGATGACCATCGACCCGACGACCAGCGCCGGAGAATCCAGGAGAAGCCCAGCGGTTGCAACCACCGCGCTCAGAAAGGTCAAGAGAAAGTACGTGAACGCGTTCGGAAGGAGTTCGAGTGCCTGCGACCGAAGTTCTTCACCTGCGATGCTGTCGTCTTGTTCCTCACCGACTATGAACCGGTCTTCCATCTTGCCGATGTTCGCAGAGAGGGCGGATTTCGCGTCGGCGACGACGGTGTATTGATGTTCACCGTGACCGGCCGATTGGAAGTCGTCGAGTACGACTTCGAGGGCCTGTTCCGGAACGGGAAACTCCACGATGACCATCTCACCGCGGTCGCTCGCTTCCTTCGAGACGATATAGTCGATATCCTGGTCGTCGAGGACCTGAAGAACGGCCTCCTTGTCCTCGTCCTTGATCAGAGTTCGGACGAGTCGCATGTGGCGACCACATTATCAGGCTAATATATAAAAAGCATTGTATAATGTAGTAATATTTAACAATACTTAAGGTTCGTCGCATCTATTTTAAGGAATTGAATACTACAACTATAATTTCTAATTTGGTGCTGAGATAGTGACACATGAAACTTCTTAGCAATTTTAAACAAACGAGATGACGCTGCCGCACACGGCGGGCGTCAACGATGAAAAAGAACGTACTCGAACCCCGGACGGTCCGACGATTAACGGTTTCTCTCTCCATCCGAGTCTCTGCTTTCCACACCGGTAGCATCGGGACCGCTCCAGTCTGTCAGTTCGAGGAAATTGCCGGCAGGGTCGTGGAAGTAGATGCTCGTCCGAGAGTCGCGCACCGCTACGTCCCTGTCGGCCAATCGTCGTCTGACGGCGCTTATTTCGTCGTCACTCGCGCGGAATGCCAGATGCGGGTCGTTGATGTCGCCGGGATGGTCGGGTGTGGTGTCCGGTCGGTCGGCGAGGTTCAACCACTCGTCGCCGCCGGCGTCCATCCAGATGTAATTCGCCGTCTCGATAGTTCTCTCGGGGTCGTCGGGACCGAGCGGACGAAATCCCAGCACTTCCTCGTAAAACGAAACCGCGCGAGGGACATCGGCTACTGCGAGCGCAGCGTGGTGAAATCCTTGGACCATGACTGATACTGTCGTTGACATAGGATAAAATCCTTCTCAGACTGCGTTCGACCTCACTGGAGCGTCTCGGCGAACCAGTTCGCGGCCACGTGAGCAACTTCCTCGAGTTCGTCCTCGCCATCGAAGAGGTGACCGGCTCCTTGGACGATGTGAAAGTCCCTCTCGCAAGAGAGGTGGTCGTAGGCGTCGCGGTTGAGTTCGAGTACCTGGGTGTCGGCACCGCCGACGATGAAGAGCGTGGCGGCTCGAACGTCCTCGAGCGCCTCGTGAGCCATGTCGACGCGCCCCCCACGCGAAACGACTGCACCGACGTCGTCCCCGAGGTGAGCCGCGGCCCGAAGGGCCGACGCGGCTCCCGTACTCGACCCGAAGTACCCCACGTTCAGGCCCTGAGTGTCCTCACGGCTCCAGGCCCACTCCGTGACCGCGACTAGACGGTCCGCCAACAACGGGATGTCGAAGCGGTTCTCGCGGAACTGATCTTCCCGTTCGGTGAGCAGGTCGAAGAGCAGGGTGCCGAGACCTTGCTCGCGAATGACCTTTGCGACGAAGTTGTTACGCGGACTCTTCCGACTGGAGCCGCTCCCGTGGGCGAACACGACGAGCCCCGATGCTCCCTCCGGAATCGCCAACGTCCCCTCGAGTTCGACGTCGTCGACCGGAATGGAGACGAGGGTCTCTGCGTTCTGCGTCATAGCAGAGGCCACATCGCCGAACGGCTTTACTGCCGTGGCCGTTCCCTTCTTGGACCGACTGTGGAATATCGGTATCGCTGACACAGCGTCGTAACTCCCCCGGAACGCGTACTGCCGTGGAATCCACGAGCCGTCTCGTCCCGACGACCGCCACAGCGATGTCGTTTGCCGACGGACCGCACGACTCTCTTTGGGACTGCGACGTCAGTTCAGCGCAATCGATAGAGAAGCAATTCCCCCATATTTGCCTTCTCACCCCCCGAGAACCGCATACAATGTATTTGCATCCTGGGAGCGAAACTAGGTTGTGAGACGCGATGACTTCACTATTAGTAACCTATGGAACCGGTGAGGGACAGACGGGGAAAGTGGCCGAGCACATCGACTCGGTGCTCACGGACCGCGGGTTCGATGTAACGACGGTACACGTCTCGAATGCCTCGGACGTCGCTGTGGACGAGTTCGACGGTGTGCTGGTCGGCGCGTCCATCAACAACGGCGAACATCAACCGGAGGTGCTCGCGTTCGTCGAGGAGCACGTCGAGTCGCTGGCTGCCCGACCGTCGGGATTCTTCCAGCTGTCATTGGCCTCGGTGTTCTCGTTCAAGTGGGCGAGCAACGGTGCGATGGAGTACGTAGAAGAGTTCGTCGACGCGACCGGCTGGCACCCAGACCGGTTCGGGCTGTTCGGAGGTGCGTTAAAGTACACCCAGTACGACCGCAAGATGCGGTGGCTGTTCAAGGCGGCCGCGCTCGTGCTAGGCCTACGGTACCGACACGTCACGGGACTACGAGTACACCGACTGGGACGACGTCGAACGCTTTGCGGTCGAGTTCGGGGAGTTCGTCGAGAGCGAAAACGAACGTACCGTTGAAGGTGGGTCACTCCGAGACGCTGACGCGGGCCGCAACGGGCTTCGTGTGGCCGCCCTCGTCGTCTTCGGGCTTGGTATCGCTGGCGCGGTACTCTGGTCGGCCAACGGCTGCAGATCCGCCTAGGAAGAGACGGCCGTGAAACGACAGGAGTAGCGGCTCGATGATGGGAGACCGACGAGGCACGAACGACGACCGGCTAGCGCGAACCGCGAACGAGTCGGCGTGAAACAGGAGCGGTCGTAGACGTATACTTATGGATTCTTCCGTCGTACTGGTAGTGGGGGAGGAAACGCGATGTCAGTACGGTATGGTGCTCTGGGAAACGGAGTGTCGTCTCTCCGAGACGAGTCTGCCGGGGCTCTGGCCACCGTGATGAAAAGGTCGTCTTCGAAACCACCGAAAATCACCACCGTACTGAAACACGAAACCAACGACGAACCATGACCGTTACACTGACACTCAGCGACGAACTCGCAGAGCGACTCGACAAACACCTCGAGGAAGACGAATCGTACGAGGAGTTCATCGAGGAACTGGTCTCGATGTACGAGACCGGAGGGGCGTTCTTGACGGAAGGATACTCCGAATAACCACCCATTTTCTAGACCACGCCCATCGACAGTCGTCTCGACGGGACCGGATTTCGACACCGCGGAAAGACGGCGTCAGTCGATTGGGTGGGTCAAGTTTCGGAGAAGACCACCGCCGAACGCGATGACGAGTAGCGCCCCTCCGAGGTCGAAGAGGATATCCAGGAGGGTATCGGACCGACCGTACGGGACGAGCAGTGGTTCGAGACCGACCCGCTTGGCAACCGCGTGAATAACGTACTCCATGACCTCCCAGAGAACCCCTGCGACGACGACGACACCGAAGACGCGGGGACTCGGGTCGTGGCCCCGTCGGTGGGAAGCGGCGTAGACGAAGCCGCCGAGGATGGTCGCGGAGTGAGTGTGCGTGAGATGGTCCCACCACCAGATGTCGTCGTACGGCCCGAGCATTCCGAAGGCGTGGGTAAACATCGCAGTCTCCGTATAGATGCGTTGCCACGGTCTGAACTCGACACCGTATCGACGCTCGACGACATCTGGAAAGAAGGTCGCTACGAACGCGGTGGCCGCGTTCACGACCACGCTGAGGTTCCATCGACGGACGCCTTCGAGGAACACGGCGATAATTGCGTACCTGATACCGCGTTCGACGTCGCGTTCGAACGAATTCTTTGAGATTTCAGTCACGACATATTCATCTACGGAAACGGGTGCACTTGGCAATTAGGTTCGTTCTGTGAACATTCGGTTGGGCTGTATTCGGGGCACCTGCCGGGGTGTCGCGAGAATTCTCGTTCAGCCGTCGCCTATTGCTGTTCTGCGAGTTCGGGTGCCCGTTTATACGGTTACGGGGCGTTTGTTTTTCTATAGGCGAACTCGAGACTGAACAACGAAGAAGGTGGGCAACAATCGATGTACGATACGATACTCTTTCCGACTGACGGAAGCGAGGGGGCGACGACCGCGGCGGAACACGCCATCGATATCGCGAGAGCGTACGACGCAACGATTCACGTTCTGTACGTCGTCGACGTTCGAATGAGCCCGCTCAGTTCCGTTATGGAACACGACGATGTTATCGATATGCTCGAAACTTCGGGCGAGAATCCGACGGTCCCGATTCGTCAGCGAGCAGAGGACGTCGGTGTTCGGGCAATCGAAGCGGTCCGCCTCGGCGTCCCGGACGAGATAATCCGTGAATACGCGGACGAACATGCCGCCGACCTCATCGTGATGGGAACACACGGTCGAACTGGACTCGAACACACCCTCTTAGGAAGTGTGACAGAACGAGTCGTCCGCACTTCCGAGAGACCGGTTCTTACCGTCCGCAGGGAGGGGTGAACGGCGCTGTCGGCTTCCTCGTCCCGCCAATTTCGACCATCCCTCTCCGTCGGCCGCTCTGATGGACGTTCGATGCAGTTTCCGACAAAGAAGTATGGATTTTGTGTGCAGAGTGACGTCCATTCACAGGTAATGACGGAGAACATCTCCGTCGTGGAGTTCTTCTGGAATTGTATCGAACCATCGCGCCGCCGAGATTTCACTGTCGGTCACTCCCAACTGTGAAGCGTCAGGAATTTCACCGTCTGCCGAGGCTGAAAATACCACAAATAGGGCGGAGAACCATTCTTTTCCATCATCCTCGGAGACGTAGGTTTGGTCAAGAACCACGAGTGGGGCCTCGATAGTAGCGTTCAGTCCTGTTTCTTCTCGGACTTCTCGTCGAGCGGCCGCAACCGGAGTTTCGTTAGGTTCGACACCCCCTCCGGGTAAGAACCACCCGTCTGCCCAACTGTTCTTCACAAGTGCGAAGCGTCCATCAGGGTCTCGCACCCGGGCCGAAGCCGTGAGCCCAGTCCCCTCGATGGCCCACTCCTGAAGCGACTCAAGTTTTGAAACCGGGAGTCGAAGTGTCTGTTGTACACGTGGTGCTTCAGAAGCGATTTGGCGGGGGTGGGGCATCCGGCTTAGACGAGGAATTACTTTCCTAAATGTTTTCTTCCGCTCAACTCGATGCTGGGTCATTCATCCCTTCAGTAATCAGGTGACGGATGAGTGGCGAATCCGACCGATTATTTCTCACGTGCCTGGCTTCCACGTTTTCGGGATATAGAGGTCCTACAAACGAATATCGATAGAATCAAACGCAATCTGAGGAGTGATCGGGGTCGGTCTCTCTTTCCATCGCTAGCTGATGGGAAAAGACGGCTCGATTGGGAGACAGCAGCCGAATTCACGTGCAGGACGCGAGTCCTGCGGCTAGCCGCAGGCGAGCGCGAGGGGGTCGTCTCCTCACCCACCCTCTCGGAGTGACCGGCCGACCGCCCGGACGAACGTCCTGGCGGTCACGACCGGTGGCGATCTGATCTCCTGACCCATGCCGACTTT
>NZ_JBPEHH010000073.1:0-20365 GCF_054177595.1 Haladaptatus ordinarius
GTAGCCTCATTACGCACCAATCCGGACAGCGGCTGAATCAGGCGACTGATTCAGTCGCCTCATTCTGACTACTACGTGTCAGCAACTGGTCTCTTGAGCCAGAGTGGACAACTAGCGAAAGTAGAGAATCATTTCACAGTTTGTCTGGATTGTCTTGAATGGGAAGACAAAGGTATCGTTAGCAAGAATGTAAGGCAAGCAGATAGATTGAAAAACGCTGAACGTAGCTTCACCCTTCTCTACGGACGCGCCCTATTCAAAGAAGCAACCGAAAAGACCCGTCTGTTCATCTATTCTGGACGGTTCCTGTTCGTTCGACGTCTTCTCGCTGCAGGTGTCGGAAGTACACTCGTTATCGGGTGTGCTCTCGTGTGTATCGCCCTCACTGGAACGCTCTTTCTTGGGGTCCAGACTGGCCTCCAATGGACGAAAACCGCTTTCACAGACCTCCTCCGAACTGGGGTACGTCTCGGGACGAATCCGGTCGTTCTCCCCCTCGTGATTGGGGGAGGATATCTTGCCCACGTTATCGAACGTGAGCGAGCATATGTACGGCATGTCGAGCGACAGCGCCGCCGTGGTGACCCGACGGAAGTCGTGACACATGTCCGACCACGATGGCAGTTCGTCGCCGTCTTCTCCACCGTCGGCTGCATCGGGGCCCTCGACTGGCTATTGATACACACCGGACGATTCTCACAGGGATCGGCAGTCGGCGCACTCGTCTTGTGGGGAGTCAGTACGGTTGGCATCGCGTACTTCCTCCGAAAAACGATCCACGAAGACCGAGACCTTGCTGGGTTCGACGTGTGGGCAACCCCCTGGGTGTTCGCCAGTCGAACCGCACTCGGTATCGGGGTCGTCGGTGGCTGCTTGTCACTCCTCGATGTCCATCCTCGCTTTACCGAACCTACCCTCTCATTTGTGCTGTGGGTTCCACCCCTCACAGGCGTTCTCTACGTCCTGCGACGCGCTTTCGAACGACGGACGGGGTGGCAACCACACACTGCGATTCGCTGGCTTCGCACCCACAGCATGACCGACGCTGTCCACGACCGCATCGACGACGAAACAGAACCCAAAGCAGATGACAAAAATCAATGAAACGAGATAATCCACGACGCCGAATCCTCGATACGTTCGGTGCTGGTGACGAAATCGCTGGTATCGACATCGATTACAGCCTTGCGGATCTGAAGTTGTTCCTTCCTGCATTTGCGGGGGCGTTACTCTGGTTCACCGCCTTCGCCACACAGGGTGGTATCATCGCCATCAGTGTCGGCCTCACTGGTGGCCTCTCGCTACTCGGAGTGACGGGGGCAATCGTGTTCATCGCACCGTCACACATGACACCACAGACGTGGCTGCGCCAGATGATAACGTTCTCACGCCGTCCCAAAACGCTAACACTCTTTGGAAAGCGCATGGCTAAGCGCACCGAACCACTCACCCGTGTTCAGAAATTCGATCCGCGTACCGATACCCTCGAACGAACTGATGGGACACTCGTCGCTGGTGTCCAGGTCGACCCAGCGAACTTGACCTTGGCAACCGACACCGAATGGAATGCAGCAGCGGACGCACTCGGTACCGCACTGAACACACTGGAGTTCGACTTTCAGATTCGGTCGACGGCTCGCCGTGTCGATGCCGAGCAACTGGTTGCAGGGTACACAGATCGACTCGATGACCCGGACGTTCAATCGAACGAAACACTCAGAGAGCTCATCAAGCACTATCGCGAACGACTTCCCCACGATTTTCAGGCACGGGGGACGAGCGTTCGTGAGTATCAAATTCTCATCCCTGTCACCGTCCACGAAGTCCAGCTCGCAGAACACGGTGCGCTCGCGAAATTGGCTGACGTGCCCTATCTGGGAACTCTCTTCGAACTCGTCGGTGCGGAGAGTACGCGCATGACGGACGCCGAACTCAAAACGGCACAGGGTCGAGTCATCGCAGAACGACTTCGGGCCGTCCAGGATGCGATTCGTGGTATCGAAACCTGTCGAGCAGAGCCGATTACTGCGGACTTACTCTCGGACTGGGTCGACACCTACTGGACGGGAACACAGTCGGAGTTCAGTTCGGATAGCACCCGTCTGCGAACGAAGCCAGTCGTCACTGCTCGAACGGCAGTAGATACGGGACTACAATCGGACCGTGACGAAGAATCGGATACGATACCCGAATCGACTCCCCCAACACCGTAATCATGTCACTTTTCACTACCCTCCGTCACGTAATCGGTGGGACAGACACCGAATCAACATCGACACAGCTACTGGGCGACGGAAGTGACCACCACGCTCGACTGGTCGCACCGGCAAGTGTCCACTGCAGTGCAGACACGACACAGGCAGGCGACCAGTGGCTCAAGACGTTGGTCGTCATCGATTGGCCGGATACGGCAGATCCCGGCATCCTTGAGACGATCACGACGCATCCGAGTGCCGATGTCGACCTCTCGATCCATGCGAGTCCACGACCAATTGAGCGTGGCATCAAAGAGTTCGAGAACGCTATCCGTGATCTCCAGACTATCCGACTCGGCAAAGAGAAAAATGGGAATCCCACGCTCGGTATCACTGAGCGGCGGATTCACGAACACGAAGAAATTCTCGCGCAACTCACAGAGGGCTCACAGTCAGTGTTCGACGTTGCCGCGTACATCACGGTGCGTGGTGAAACCCAACGGGCTGTCGATCGGACGTGCCAACAGATTTCGACCGAACTCGCGAAACGACAGTTGACGGTGAAATCACTCGATTATATCCAGACGAAAGGGCTCATCAGTGGGAGTCCGGTCGCCGAGGATGCAGTCAGTAGGGAACTCCCCAGTGCCCGGACGCCGATGCTCGGTAGTGCACTCGGCGCTGCATTCCCCTTCTCGACGACGACCGTCATCGAAGAGACCGGCGTTCGGTATGGTTATCACGCGACGACGAACGCCCCAGTGGTCGTCGACCGTTGGCGTCGACCAAACGGCTACAACGTTCTCGCTGCGGCGAAAATCGGTTCTGGAAAATCTATCACCGCGAAACTCCTCAGTCTCCGTGAAATCGCGAACGACCCGGAGACGATTCTCATCATGATCGATCCGCTCGAAGATTTTCGCCCGCTTGCAAATGCACTCAATGCAGACCAAATCGTCGTCGGTGGGACACGCCAGATGAATCCAATGGAAATCGAGAAAACACCAGCACACGTTCTCGAAGCGACGGACGATCTCGACCCGTATGTACAGCGACTCTCGAGCGTGATGGGCTTTTTCGAGACGTACTTCGCACACGTCGATACGAGTGGTGAGGGACTCGACAAGAATGCACGTGCCGTCCTCGGACGCGCAGTCCAGGAAGCGTACGAATGGCGTGGAATTACTCGTGACCCGAGCACGCATGGGAACACGAGCCCGACCGTTCAGGACGTGTTCGACATTCTCGGACAGATGGTAGAAGACGCGAGTTCGTTCTTAGAAAGCGAAGACAAAGAGCTCGTCCCGACGCAAACGGAGATTGAGAAATGGGAAGACAGGGCCGCCGAACTGCGAATCGGCATGCAGCCGTTCATAGGAGGGGGTGAGTTCGCAAATCTCGCAGGCCAGTCAGATATCGACCTCCGGGATGCGAAGGTCACGTATCTCGACCTCCAGCAAGGTGAAGGCGAATGTGAAATCGCCCTGATGATGCAGCTGTTATTCGATGCCGTTTACGAGCGAGTGAAGCAGACGACCAAGAACGTGATTCTGGTTATCGACGAGGCACAGTATCTGATGAAGAATGCGGGTACACTCGATTGGCTGGAACGTGCGTATCGACACTCCCGTCATTACGACCTGAGCATCCATCTCGTTACCCAGGAGGCAAGCGACTTTTTCGTCCACGAGAAGGCGGCCGTGCTGGCAAAAGAATCGTCGATCAAGATACTTCAGCGATTGCCAGGGTTATCGGACGCCCATCGGCAGAAGCTTGGGTTAAATGAGCGTGAAGCGGACTTTCTTCGACAGGCCAAGCCAGGGACACGTGAACGTGGCTACAGTCACGCACTCGTCTGTGTTGAGGACGAGGGACACTTCCCGGTGAAGGTGACTGGCCTTCCCGAAGAGATGACCATCGTGGATGCAGAAAAGTAACGAGCACTCACTGTTGCTCCCGAAAACCTGCCCAGACAGATTTTAGTTCTCGCTGTTGAGCGAGTATGCGTCGTACTTGTTCTTCTCGAAAGACAGGTCGCTGTTGGAGACGCTGACATCCAAGAACACGTTGGCCGGGACATCCTGAAAGGTGAGAGAATATGGCGTGTCACCATTGTAGAATGTATCCAAAAGAAAAACTCCGTATCTGCAGACGAACGCAAATCAGTGCGAGGGCCAGCGTTCAATATATACTGTCTCGTCCGTATAGAAGCGAATCATATCGTCACCCTGTGCGTGGAGATCACCGAAAAAGGAGTCCTTCCGCCCGCCGAAGTGGAAGAACGCCATTGGCGCCGCTGTGCCGACGTTCACGCCGAGGTTACCTGCCTCGATGTCGTGGCGGAACCGCTGGGCTTCACCCCCTCGGTCGGTAAACAGACTAGCGGCGTTGCCGTACTCACTTCCGTTGACCGTCGCCAACGCATCTTCGAAGTCTTCGGCGCGGACGAGCGCGAGAACCGGCCCGAATATCTCCTCGCGCGCGATGGTCATGTCGGTCGCCACGTCACCGAAGACGGTCGGGCCGAGATAATTTCCTGCCTCGGGGACATCGTGCTCGCGTCCGTCGAGGAGAAGGGTCGCACCCTCTTCGATCCCCGTTTCGATGTAATCCCGAATCGTGTCCTCGTGACTTGCGGTGATGAGCGGACCCATCTCGGTACTGTCAGCGAGGCCCCTTCCAACAGTAAGGTTTGCTGCGATTTCGACGACTCGGTCTGCAAACCTATCGTAAACGTCGTCGTGTACGACTGCGACAGGGTTAGCAAGACAGCGTTGGCCTGAGTTAGCGAATGCTGAAGAAACCGTCTGTTCAGCCGCAAACTCCAGATTTGCTGACTCAGAAACTACGATGTGATTCTTCGCGCCACCTTGTGCCTGGACGCGCTTGCCATGTGTGGCCGCAGTTTCATAGACGTGTTCTGCGACGGGTGTCGACCCGACGAACGAAGCACCGACGATATCTTCGTGTGCCAGTAGCTCGTTTACCATCGCTGGGCCGCCGTTGACGAGACTGACCACACCATCCGGGAACCCCGCTTCGTCGATGAGTTCGAACAGTCGCATTGCCGTGAACGGTGTACGTTCGCTTGGTTTGAGAACAAAGCAGTTCCCGGTCGCCACGGCGTACGGGAGGAACCACAGCGGGATCATTCCGGGGAAATTGAACGGTGTGACGGCCGCGAACACCCCGAGCGGATGTCGAACTGCAGTCTCGTCGATGTCAGGAGCGGCACTCTGCACATGACCGGCCTGCATCATCGACGGGATGCCACAGGCTACTTCCACGTTCTCGATACCACGCCGGAGTTCACCCTTCGCTTCCGCGAAGGTCTTACCATGTTCAGTGACGAGCACTTCCGCAAGTTCGTCTTGATTCGCCTCAAGAAGCTGTTTGAGTTCGAACAGAGGCTGAATACGTTCTTCGACCGGTCGCTGTGACCATTCGTCGAACGCCTCGGTGGCGGCGACGAGGGTTTCGTCGAGGTCAGACGTATCGCTGAACGGTGCCGTCCCGATTCGTTCACCGGTCGCTGGATCGACGATATCCTGTTCGTCCTCGCCTGCCGGTGAGCGCCATTCGCCAGCAATGTAGTTCATCGCGCTATCGTTCGATGATAATGGGGTGATTACAGTCATTGGCAGGTCATGCGTTTCGGGTTTCGACGATCTCGATGTTGCGCTCTCGGAGTTCATCGATGAACTGCTCGGGGTCGAGGAGTTGTTCTGGCGGCTTCGCACCCGTGTCGAGTGCTTCGCCACGACCGACAAGTTCTGCCGCGATGCCCATCGGAACACCAGTCCAGACGGCGGTGGCCTTCAGTCCCCAATCGTCCAGTCGTGACTCCACGACCACAGAGTACTGATAATGGGTGTCCTCGCCGTCTTCTTCGCCAGCCACGTCTACGCGGAAAGACTTCCATTCCTCGACCGCGCCCGGTTTCGGCTGGCGGTCGAGATGCCAGTCGAGGAATTCACGAGGACTGAACGTCGCACCCTCGAACTCGACTTCCTCCTCACTGGTGAGATTCAATCCGATGAGTACGTCACAGATGTTCACGAGGTCAGGTGAGAATGCGACCCGGAAGTCAACGGTTTCTACCCCTTCGAAGGTGTAAGGCATCGTCGCCAGTTCGGAGTGGATGCTGTGGAATCCCTCGACCTCACCGACAGGACTCGGCATTGTGTACGTCTCACGTCCCGAAAGGGGTTCGAGTTCTTTGAATTCACCGTTCTCGAAGACGATAGGGTTCATTGTGAGTTCGTCCAAAATCGTCTTCGCCGAGTAGGCGAAACCGTCACCACCACCCTTTGCACCGGTTCGGATGTGAATTTCGTCGACGCGGTCAAGATGACTTGCGCCTCGTGCTGCTGCGACGTTCGTCAATCCTGGGCTGGCACCGATACCCAGAACGGCCGTGAGTCCGGCCTCGTCGAACGCTTCGTCGAGTTCGAGTTGATCCTGCGTCTTGTGATACAGGCCACCGAGGTCGAGATAGTGGGCATCCGCTTCCAAACATGCCTCCATTACGTCAATATTGAACGCGTAGGGGAGCGCGTTCGCCACCACGTCCGCGTCGGCGAGCACATCGACCAGTCGGTCGTGGTCTGTCACGTCGACCTTCGCAGTTTCGACCGTTCCAGGAAGATCGGCGGCGATGGCTTCAGCAGCGTCGAGGTCTGCGTCCACGATGACAAGGTCGACGTCATTACGCTCTGCGAGTTCGTGTGAGGTCGCTCGTCCCATTGCACCGCAACCGCCGAGTGCTATTACATTCATATCAGTAATACTTGTAATTCATCATAACTGCTTTCGTTTGCGTCATCGCTTCGAGATGCCACTTGCTTCCGTATCGCCCCCCTGAACCGCTCTCTCCGTATCCACCGAACGGGAGCAACCGCTCCCAGTAGTTGTTAGTCTCATTAACGAACACACCTCCCGCTTTCAGGCGATTGGTGGCGTCATGGGCGCGTTCGAGCGAATCAGTGAAGATGGCGGCCTGAAGGCCGTACCGGGAGCGATTGGCGACCTCGATGGCCTCTTCGTAGTCGTCGACCCGGATGACAGGCGTCACCGGACCGAACGTCTCTTCGGTGGCGATATCCATCTGTTCGGTCACGCCGTCTACCACTGCGGGATCGTAGAACAGACCGTCGGTAGTACCGCCGGTCAACAGTTGTGCGCCCTGCTTGACTGCACCGTCGACGTGGTCTTTGGCTTTCTGCTGGATGCGCTCGCTCACCATCGGCCCGACGTCGGTTTCCTCCTCGAAAGGGTCGCCGAGCGTGAGAGCCTCGGTCTTTTCGACCACGGCTTCGATCAGGTCGTCATGGACCCCTTCGGTCGTGATGACACGCTCGGTGCCACAACAGACCTGGCCAGCATTCCAATTGCTTCCCATTACGATGCTTTCGGCAGCGTGGTCTACGTCGGCATCGTCGAGGACAAGAATTGGATCCTTACCACCCATCTCCAACAGACATTGGGCATTGCGTTCTGCGGCTGTTTTGGCTATTTGTTGACCTACCTGAGTACTTCCAGTAAAAGCAATCAATCGGACATCTCGATGACCGACTAACTCTGCACCGGTCTCGCCTGCCCCCGTGATGAGGTTAAAGGCACCGTCGGGGAGACTAGACCCCTCGAATGCCTTCGCGATGTGATAGGCCGTTAGTGGCGTTTCCTCTGCAGGTTTGAACACCACCGGGTTACCGGTAGCGATGGCAGAATAGATACTTCCACCAGGAACTTCGAGTGGGAAGTTCCACGGGGTGATAACTGCACACGGTCCATACGGTTCGCGTTGAGTGTACGCGAACCGTCCCCGAAACTCCGACGGAACGACGTCGCCGAACAGTCGGATTGCGTCGTGTCCGTAGTCATCGCTCGACTCGATGACGTACTCGGTCTCTTCGTATGATTCGTGGAGCGGTTTGCCCTCTTCACGGGTGATGAGTTCAGCAATCTCGTCTTCGCGCTCCTCGAAGTACTCCGTTACCTCATCGAGCACCGCCGCTCGCTCGAACGCGGTCATCTCTTCGAGTTCTCGTTGTGCACGGCGGGCCGCTTCGACCGCCTTCCGTACGTCTCCAGCAGACGCATTAGGAACGGTGTCAATAACCTCACCCGTAACGGGTGAATCGACCTCGATGCCCTCGTCGGACTCGCTGTCGACCCATTCACCATCTATGTAGAGCTGTCTCATGTGTGAGTCACTCTACCGAAGGTGGACGTGAACCAAAAATCTTTCTGGAAATGGCGGGAGAATACGGAAAGATTTCGCCTAGCTCAACGCATCGTCGAAGTCATTGATGTCGAGGCGAGTCATCGTGTCCGTCGTTGGGTGACCATTCGTCGACCATCCGCGCAGGTCGTAGTACTCCTCAAGCATCGTCTCGAACGTGTCCTCTGTGATGCGATTACCGTCGGCTGGCCCACCATCCTTCAGAGGTTGCGTGAACCGCCGGGGAAGTTCGTCGTCGTCACGGCCGAACCCTTCGCGCATATTGAACAGACGAGTGAGATTCCACGCTCGCTCACCGACGGTTTCGAGTTCTTCCACATTCACGTCATAGCCGAGCTCATTCAGCCACTCCGCCGCACGCTCGTAGTTGTACGCAGTGAAATCGCAAGTCACCATGCTAAACGTGAGTGCGTTTTCGTCTTGGTCGGCAACCACGGCTTCGGCCATCCCATCCGCCTCGTATGGATCACGCTCGCCGCCGAGTGCGTCACTACCGATGGGCCATGCACGCTGGTGGCATCCTCCGCGGTCACTAGTCGCGTACGCGAGTGCCATTCCGAACGACGCACGCGGATCGTACGCCGGAAGTTCGAGCCCCTTGACTTGGACTGCGGCTTCCCGCGCTCGGTCATCGTCGAGCGACTCGGCTGCCAACCGTGTCCCGTCGGCGAGAAGATCGCCGACTCCCTGACGGTGGGCTATCATGTCGACGAGTTCGGCGGCTGCTTCCGCGTCGCCCCAATCGATGTCGTACTCTATCAACTCCGCTTCGACACATTCCATCGCGAACGACAACACGTTTCCAAGTGAGATGGTGTCCATCCCGAGCGTGTCGGCACGGTGTGCGAGTTCGGTAACGGCAGTCACGTCCGTGATGTCGGTATTTGCTCCAACCATCCCGATAGTCTCATACTCGGGCCCCCAACCGACGCTCGTATCCTCGAACGCACCGTCGATGTCTGTATCAGAGAAATCGGTCACGTGTCCACACGCGACCGGACATCCATAGCAGGAGTCAGTAGTGACATGCCCGGGCTCAAACGCATCGATGTTCAGCATATCGATATCGTCGATAGTACCACGGGTCCAGTTGTGTGACGGCAGTGCGCCGATCTCCTGTGTCCAATCGGGGATGAGTTGAGTACCACCGTTGCGGGCCCACGACACCTCCTCGCTGGTTCCGAGTCGCTTCGTGTGCTCGACACGCAAATCCTGGATACCCGGTGCGTCTGGTGCCGAATTCGCTGAGGCTACTACAGCCTTTAGGTTCTTTGACCCCATGACGGCGCCGACACCGCCACGTCCAGCGTGGTGAGTTCCTTCGTCACTCGAGATGGTGGCAAAGCGTACCTTATTCTCGCCCGCGGGACCGATGGCTGTGGTTTTCGTTCGTTTACCATCGAATTGGCGGGCAGTTTCGTCGGTTTTCAGTCCCCAGAGGTCGCTCGCGTCTTCGATGGAGACGCCGTCCGCAGAGACGTCGAGATAGACCGGGTCATCGGCCTTTCCCTCGAAGACGACGCCAAGGTAGGAGGGGAGAGCCCACCGGAACATCGTCGGAAAGTGACCACCCGAGTAGGAATCCACGAACGTTCCGGTGAGGGGGGATTTCGTGATGGCGGCATACCGGGACGTTCCGGGTGCAAATCCAGTGAGCGGCCCGAACGTAAACAAGAGCACGTTTTCCGGCGAGAGCGGGTCGGTTCCCGGTTCGAGTTCGTCGAGTAGGAGGGCTGCTCCTAGAGCTTTCCCGGCGATGAACCTGTCGCGGTAGTCCTTCGATATCTCTTCTGTTACGACCGTTCTGTCAGTCAAGTTCACGCGCAGGAGATGTCGAAGTTCTTGAATACCGTCCGTTTTCACCACACTCTGTGACATTCGTAACGGTTGAGTCCGGAATCACAAATATCTACCCGAAATGATCATGGTAAATTGGAAGACCATCGATCACCGGTCAGAGCGACGGGTCTTCAAGGGCCAGATGGACGGACTTGCTCTGTGTGTACTCCGAAAGCGCCTCCTTTCCACACTCGCGGCCGATACCGGATTGCTTGAATCCGCCGAACGGTGTGCCTGGAACGGTGCCAAAGTACTGATTCACCCAGACGCTCCCCGCAGCGATATCTGCGGCCACCCGATGCGCGCGCGAGGTATTCTGCGTGAACACGCCGGCCGTGAGTCCGTAGGTCACCCCGTTCGCAACCTCGATGGCTTCCTCGTACGTCGAGAACTCGAGAATGAACTGAATGGGTCCGAATACCTCTTCCTGTGCAATTCGCATCTCCGGCTGGACGTCCCCGAACACCGTCGGTTCGAAGAAGTACCCTTCGTCGAGTTCCGCGTTCTCGGGACGACTTCCACCCGCTAGAACAGTCGCCCCTTCCCTTTCACCAAGCTCGACATACTGCTCAACTTTATCTCGGTGTGTCGCATAACAGAGTGGTCCTTGATTCGCGTCTTGAAGGGGGTCGCCGACCGTCCGGGTCTCGATTGCGTCGAGATAGTGATCGAGGAATTCATCTTTCACGTCCTCGTGAACTACGAGACGAGTTCCGGAGTCACAGGACTGCCCGTTGTTGTAGAGGCCGGCGACGACCGCGGTCTCTGCCGCCGCCTCTATGTCGGCATCTGGAAACACGACAAATGGGTTCTTTCCACCGAGTTCAAGCGTAACGGGCGTCACGTCTTTTGCAGCCGCCCGCATGACTTCCTGTCCAACAGGCACCGAGCCCGTGAACGAGACCTTTCGGATGCCCGTATGACTGGATACCGCAACGCCTGCTTCATCGCCGAATCCGGGAACGACGTTCAACACACCATCCGGTAGGATATCCTCTGCGAGTTGCGTAGCACGGATCACCGCGAGCGGGGCCTGCTCGGCAGGTTTCGTCACCGACGTATTCCCCGCCGCAAGGGCTGCACCAACCTTCCAGCCCATCAAGAGGAGGGGATAGTTCCACGGAAGGATTTGGCCGGTTACGCCAAACGGTTCCTGCCTGACGTACGCGAACGAGTCGTTACCGACGGGCGGGACCGATCCTTCCTCTCCCACCGCCGCTGCGGCATAGTAATCGAAAAAGTCGAGACCTGTCTCGACGTCTGCACGCGCGGCCGAGAACGGTTTTCCGACTTCGAGAGTTTCCAGAAGGGCGAGTTCGTCGAGGTGGTCGCGAAGGACATCCGTCCACGCCCGAATGGTGTCGCCACGTTCCATCGGTGTCATTTGACTCCACTCACCATCGGATGCCGCCGCTGCAACCGACACTGCGTCGTCCACATCCGCCTTACCGCCGCGTGCCACGTCGGCGATGGGTTTGGCTATCGCGGGGTCATCCGGCGCGAACGTCTCGTCGGTTGCCGCCGCTTTGGTTTCACCGCCAATGACGACGCCGAACGTGATATCTCGGGTTGCGTCTTCGATTGCCGATTCGTGATTCGCTCTAAGTGTATCTGTATAGTCTGTCATTGGAAAACAGGTATCGTTCGAAGTGATTTCCAGTTCGGGTGTCAATCTCACTCCGTCAGCACGACGGTATTATCGGCCGACCATCCGACCGTCACGGTTCGACCGGTCGAGAGATACTCGCCGCGATCGGTTATCTGCATGTCGACGGTGAGTTGTTGACCGTTCGACAGCTCTACGACGAATTTGCCGAGGTTCCCTTTGTATATTTCTTCCGTCACCTCGGCTTCGAAGGTGCTATCTGTTTCGCGTGCATCAGTACCCAGCCGGATTTTTTCCGGTCGAATAGCGAACGAAACTTCACCTTCTGCGTCGGGTTTGTGTGGGACACGGAACGAGAGTCCATCACGCTTGACGATCGGACCGTCTGGGGTCTCGGCGTAGGTTCCTCTGATAAGGTTCGTTTCGCCGATGAAATCTGCGACGAACTCCGTTTTCGGTTCCTCGTAAATCTCCGTCGCTGACCCAAGTTGTTCGAGATGACCATCTTTCATTACGGCGATCTCGTCGCTCATCGTTAGCGCTTCCTCTTGGTCGTGGGTAACATAGACGAACGTAGTGTCCAGATTCTCCTGGAGGTTCTTCAGCTCGACCTGCATATTCTTGCGGAGTTTCAGGTCGAGTGCACCGAGGGGTTCGTCAAGCAACAGCACCGTCGGCTGAGTGATCAACGCACGCGCCAGGGCGACACGCTGTTGTTGGCCGCCCGAAAGTTCGCTTATCTTCCTATCCTGGTGGTCGGGGAGTTCGACCAATTCGAGCGCTTCTGCGACGCGTGCTTCTATCTCTTCGCTCCCCGTTCGGCTGACGAGACGCTTAAAAGCACCACCGAAGCCACTTCTCGTATTGTATCCTCCGTCAGGTGCTTGGCCATGTTCTTCAGGGAGTCCTTGCATCTCGAGGCCGAATGCAACGTTCTCGCCGACCGTCATGTGCGGGAATAGCGCGTATGATTGAAATACCATACTCGTATCGCGCTCAAACGGCGGAATGTCGTTGACGCGTTCACCGCGGATATAGACATCACCGCTTGTCGGGGTCTCGAATCCGTCGATACACCGCAGTAGCGTCGTTTTACCACACCCTGACGGGCCGAGCAGGGTGAGGAACTTTCCTGCTTCGATGTCGATACTTACGTCGTCGACTGCGATTACATCGCCAAACTGTTTGGTGATCCCGTCGAGTCGAACATCGTAGCTTGTCATGTTACGCGTTCTTGATCTCGGTCCATGCTCTGCTGTACGTTTGCGTCGCTTGGCCGATGTTCTCGATGTATTCGAGTTTCTTCATCGTCTTCGAATCCGGGTAGATACTCTTATTCTTGAGGATGTCCTCGTTGATGTGCTTCTCGGCAGCCTGGTTCGGACTCCCGTAGTAAGTCCAGTTGGTTATGCGTGCACCGATTTTCGGGTTGAGATAGTAGTTGATGAATGCATGGGCGGCATTGGGATGTTTGGCTTTCTTGGTAACCGCACCATTGTCAACCCAGATGACGCCACCTTCCTTCGGTACTGTGTAAGCGATAGGCGAAGAACCGTCCTTGAATGTCTCCCAGTACGCCTGGAACACGCCACCAGACCACGCGTGAACCGGGCTTGCTTGCTTATTGATCAAGTTGGTGGTGAAATTCGAGGAGTCGTAGGTCTTGAGGAGGCTCTTTTGCTTGATAAGCATCTCCTTTGCTTCCTCGATCTTGGCCTCGTCAGTGGTGTTCAGTGAGTACCCGAGTCGCTTCAGAGCCGCGCCGATGGTTTCACGCATGTCATTGAGCATCGTCATCTGGCCCTTCCATTCGTTGTTCCACATCGCATCCCAAGAGCTGATAGCGGCGTTCTTGCCAACCATCTCCTTATTGTACCCGATACCAGAGGTACCCCACTGGTAGGGGGCTGAGTAAATACCGGGGTTGGGGTCATACGGAGTGTCTGTGAACTTCTGGCCGAGGTTGCTGTAGTTAGGAATTTTCTTTTTGTTCAATTTTCGAATCATCCCTTGTTTCACCAGGACGTTAATCATGTAGTCACTGGGGAATATGAGGTCGTATTGGTTAGTTCCGCCAGCTTTGAGCTTGTTGAACATCTCTTCGTTAGAAGCAAAATTCGAGACATTGACCTTCACGCCGTAGGCCTTCTCGAAATCCTGAACCGTCCCATCCGGCCAATAGTCGCCCCACTGGAAGATGTTCAGCTGATTTTCTAATTCGTAGCCAGGTTTTTTCAGGTCGTACTTCTGCTTAGGGTTGGCACTTCCGGCAGTCGTACCCGATGTCCCAGCGGTGGTCGTAGTACTGCCTGATGAATCATCTTGCTCGTTTCCGCCCGTACAGCCAGCGAGGCCAGTTACTCCAACTGCAGTAAGGGCGCCCGTCGTCTTGAGGAATCGTCGCCTTCCGTCCCGTGACTTACTTTGTTTGTTCATCTGTATCACACCGACTCTTTTTGGCTAAATGAGTGTATATGACATAAAGATTGGGGAGCTATACGTCTATCTCCGAAACTTTTTCTACCATATCGGCCCTTCGAACCATTGCGCAACTGCAACGACCGCCATCGTGACAATAATAATGAGCGCCGCGACGACATTAACACCTGGTGTGATACCCTGCCGAACCATCGAGAAGAAGAATATCGGTAGCGTGTTCTGACTGCCGATAATGAAGAACGTGACCACGAAATCGTCGAAACTCATGGCGAACGCGAGTAGTGCACCGGCCATGATTCCGGGTTTCAACAATGGAAGGGTGATATACCGGAACGTCTCCAATTCGTTGGCGCCTAAGTCCTTCGCTGCCTCTTCTAATGTGCGGTCGAAGCTTTGGAGTCGAGCGAGGACGACGATGGCGACGAAGCTGATGTCGAATGCGATATGCCCGATAACAGCCGTGTGAAGTCCGAGCGACATTCCGACGATGTTGAAGAACAACAATAGCGAGATACCCATCACGATGCTCGGGATAATGATAGGCATGTAGACGACACCTGTAAACAAACTCTTTCCAGGAAACTCGTAACGGTCGAGAGCAATCGCTAACATCGTCCCAAAAACGGTGCTGACGACGACGGTGACGAGCGCAATCTCGATCGAGTTAACGAGTGCCGAAAACGCAGCGTCAGGGTTGACGCGGGCAACGGTTTCGCCCGCCAGCAAGGCCTCGTACCACTTCGTCGTGAATCCTTGCCACACCAATGCGTACCGCGAGTCGTTGAACGATAAGGCGATAAGCACGGCGATGGGGAGGTAGAGGAATAGGTAGACGAGCGCGGCTTCGAAGGCCAGTAACGTCCCACCATGTTGGAAGAGGCGCGTACGTACTCGCGCGAACCAACTGCTCCGTGATGCATCAGCACTCATGCAATATCAGCGCTCCCGTATCGCTGGTAGAGAGCTATCGCAAGCAGCATTATCCCCATCAGCGTGAACGAGGCCGCCGCTCCAAGTGGCCAGTTACCCGCTGCTCCGAACTGCTCTGCGATGAAGTTACCAATCATCTGACTATCCGTCCCGCCGAGTAAATCAGGAATGACATACGCACCGGTACTCGGGATGAACACCAACAGACTCCCGGCGATGACGCCTGGCATCGACAGCGGGAATACGACGCGGCGGAATGCCTGAAATCGGTTTGCCCCTAAATCCATGGCGGCTTCCTGTAGAGTGAAGTCAATCTCCTCGATGCTCGCGTAGACGGGGAGGATCATGAACGGAATCCAGATGTACACTAGTCCGACCATGACCGCAAACCGGGTGTTCATTAGCGACTGGCCGGCCCCAAAAAAGGGCAGAATTCCCAATCCGTTGGTCAGAATGCTGTTACCAGACAGGAGAATCTGTATCGCGTAGATACGGACGAGAAACGACGCCCAGAAGGGGAGGATTATTAGCACCAATAACAGGTCTTGATACTCCTCAGGCGCGATGCGACCGACGTAGTAAGCGACTGGATAGCCGATAACGAACGACACCAACGTCGCCACCACTCCGAAGCCGATGCTCTTCAGCGTCAGTTGGACGTATGGCGTCGGTTCACCTGCTGCAAGGTCGATCGCGAACGGTACGATTGCTTCGATTACCCACGCGATGGTGAACCACGCAGCTTCCAGTATGGTCGCATCGTCGGGAATGAAAAATAGGCGATACTGCTGGAGTCCAAGGAACTTCGGTGCGATGAGTACTTCGCCGAACGCTCCCCGCTGACCAAAACTGTAGTAGAACATTACAGCCAATGGAACGAGAAAAAACGTGAATAGCCAGAATGCGCTTGGAACCATGTTGACAACCAGCCCAGTCCAACGATTCCCTCGTAGTCGGCTGAAAAATCCTATCTCAGTCTCGACCTCTCGGTCGCGAGTCGTAGTTTCGTTTGCCATGCGTTTCCTTGCCACGTCATCGCGGCCCCACAAAATAAGTTTTGTTCTATCTCACTCAGACACCGACTATTTCTCGTCAACCGAGTCAAAATACGGACAAAGTTTTTGTCTCCTACCCTCATAGCTCAGTAGGTAAATGGGCATCTGCGGAAGTTTCGACATCGCGTTGTGCCAATACGAACTCTGTGGAGTGACCTCATTTGACGCACTGGTGGGGCGAATGAAGGCCGCTTTCGAGCGTGCAGGTGATGCTGACCTGTACGTGCTCCCGGAACTATTCGTGAGCGACTATCTTGAAGGCGCCAGAGCTGACGACGCAGTGGCCGTCCTTGATTCCAGAGAGCAAACGCGCCTTCACAGCGTCCTCGCATCCGTCGCAGACGATCGTCAAGCAGTCGTCGTCGGTGGATCGTACAACGTCGACGATGATGGTTCAATCTACAACCGATGTCCCATCGGGATTCCCGGTTCGAACGTTCGCACGTACGATAAGAATCATCTGATTCCGGAAGAACGTCGAGCAGGAAAGCGAGCAGGAACCGAACCGCCGCCGGTCATCGAATACGACGGTGTCGGCATCGGCATCGCGATATGCTACGATGTCGAGTTCCCGGACGTCGTCCGGAGTCTCGCAAATCGCGGTGCAGAAGTCGTTGCCGTTCCGTCGTGGACTGCCGAAGAAGCGGGGTATCAACGTGTTCGACGCTGTTCGGCGGCACGAGCGGTCGAAAACCAGTTGTATCTCGCACAGGTCAGCGTCGTCGGTACCCACTCTGATAGCGAGCTCACAGGCACCGGACGGTCGGCGGTGTTCGCGCCCTGTGACGACATCGTCGGTTCGCACGGTACGCGGCTCTCACTTCCCAAAGATGTGGGAGCAGCGGCGACCTGTTCGGTCGACATCGCCGCACTCAGGACCTCCCGAACGGAAGCCGCAGTCCGTCCATACACTGACTCAGACTGATGAAAGGACTGAACAGTATGAAAGAAAAAGAAAGAATAGGAGAACGCAGTATAAAATGAGCCGTATGACCCTCGACGAAGTCGATATGAAGATACTCAAGATACTCCAAGCTGACGGGCGGACAGCACTGTCTGAAATCGCCCGCCGTCTGGACATGGGGAGCGCCACCATCCACGAACGAGTGAATTCGCTCGAAGCAGAGGGGTATATCCAAGACTACAGGGCCGTACTCGACCCCGAGTTGTTTGGGTTGGACGACGTAGCGTTCATCCGCGTTCATACCGAAGCCGGTCACTTCTCGGAAGTAGCCGAGCGACTCGCCGAGGAGACAGCGATTCAAGAGATTCACGAACTCACCGGCGACGCCGATTTATTGCTGAAAGTTCGTGTTGGCGACCGATCCAAACTCACTGACTTGCTGAGTCGCATTGGACAGTACGAGGGAGTCCTCTCCACGGCGACCGACATAGCCCTTCGAAGCGTGAAAGAAGAACAGCGACTCGACCTATCCGAATGATGGCTTGCTGGGAACTTTCACCGTCGGTTCGAACCGAAGTCGGGAAGCTTGAGAGTGTGCTCATCCACGAACCAGGGCCGGAGTTCAGCACCGTAGTTGACCCCGACGAATGGGATTGGGACGGGTTACCTCGACAGGAAAGTGCTGCGAGTGAACACGCAGCGTTAGTCGAAGAACTCGAAGAACGGGACGTGACAGTCTATTCGCTCGACAACGCCTGTGAGGGACTGGCAGAATCATTGTTCGTTCGGGACGTCGGCTTTGCGATCGAAGGGGGAGTGGTCGTCGGGAAGATGGTCGAGGAGACTCGGCACGGCGAGGAACGTCGCGTTACCGAACGCGTGGTTGAACTCGGCATCCCAATCTACCATACAGTGCACGGCTCGGGTGGATTCGAGGCAGGAAATATGGTGTGGATAGACGAGGAGACCGTCGCCATTGGGCGGTCGCGGACGACAAATGCCGAAGGCATTCGCCAAGTTCGAAACGTCTTAGAAACGTACGACATCGAAGTCGTCGAGGTTCCCATCTTCGGCAGCACCGAGAGCACTGGACAAACACATCTGGCTCTCGTGTTCAGCATGGTCGACACCGACCTCGCACTCGTCTATCCACAAGCCGTCCCCGCCGAATTTCTCGAAGTACTGCACGACCGAGGAATCGAGACAATAGAAGTGCCGATGCGTGAACAGCGTAATCGGGTGACGAGTACCATCGTTATCGAACCGGGCGAGGTATTGCTGCCGTCCGGAAATCCGCACGTCCGAAGCGCTCTCGACGACCGTGGCATTGAGATAGTCGAACTCGATATACGCGAGATTCGCAAGACAGGTGGCGGGTTGAAAGGGCTGATACTCCCCCTATCCCGCCATCCGTAGTCGTATTATTCCCCCATCTTCGGCCTATTTTCCGCATCATTTTCGTGACAACCCATTCTTTACCAAAGATTTATTGAGTGGACCTCCGTGGTATGAGATGATGAGCCTCGGTGACAAAGAACAAGAACCAGATCATGCAGAGCGGCTCCGGAACCAAACCAGTGAAAGTGAGCGTTTTCATGAGCGAGCGTCGAGTACGACACCCCTCGGTGTTGAGTCGAACGTCCGGTCGTTCGACCCCTATCCGTTCTACATTGAGGAAGCACACGGATCGTACCTTTACGACATCGATGGCAACGAATACCTGGATTTTCTGCTCGCACTCGGTCCGATCATCCTCGGGCATGGCCATCCCGAAGTGAGAGAAGCAGTCAAAGACCAGGTCGATACCTGTGATTTGACTGCCACCCCCCAACCGGTCGCCATCGAGTTAATGGAGAAGGTCAAAGAGATGACCCCGGGCATTGAGAAAGTACGACTCGCGAACAGCGGGAGTGAAGCGACCATGCACGCGATGCGGGTTGCTCGTTCGTACACGGGCAAAGACAAGATCGCCAAACCCGAAGGTGGCTACGCTGGGGCACACGATTATGCACTCCAGAGTGTCTACGCGAGTGAAGATGCACTTGGGCCTGCCGACGCACCCAACACCGTCTCGTACGGAACGGGCATTCCTGACGCTGTGAGTGACACCGTGGTCGCGTTTCCATTCAATGATAAGGAGGCTACTGAACGCATCCTCCGCGAGCAAGCCGACAACCTCGCAGCAGTAATCATCGAACCGGTGATGTTCTCATGCGGCTGTCTGCTCCCTCGTGATGACTACCATGAGTTCCTTCGTGACCTCACAGAGGAATTGGGTATCGTCCTCATCTGGGACGAAGTGATGACCGGTTTCCGACTTGCCCCTGACAGTGCACAGGGCCGTTTCGGCATCACACCTGACATGACGACGTTTGCCAAGGCTGCTGGCGGCGGCTATCAGGTGGCTGGATTCGGCGGGAAAGCGGAGATCATGGACGAAATCATCCCTCCAAAAAAGAAGGAGGCGTCGAAGTGGAACTCCTCAACCTTCCATGGAGGTACCTACAATGGCCATCCAGTTTCGGCAGCTGCCGGGTTGAAGACGCTCGAAATTCTCGATGAGCGCGACGTGTACGACCATATCGACCGTCTCGGTGACCGGCTGTTCTCTGGGCTACAAGAAGTCGCCGACGATGTCGGCATTGATGCGAACGTCCAGCACATCGGTTCGATGGGGCAGGTGTACATGACCGACCACGATATCCACCGTTACCGTGACACATGGCACGCCAACGAAGACCAGTTCGCCGACTGGTGGCTCGAAGCCGCTGCGAGTGGCGTTCTGTTCGGTAACCCGATGCAAGGAGAGCGATTCTTCACCACCTATACCCATACGGACGAACAAATCGATACTGCACTCGAAGTCGCAGAGGACGCATTCCGCGCAGTGAACCACGACTACGAGTAAACTATGAGCGAACAGGAGCGCAGTCCGGCCGAGAAATTCGACGATTACGTGATGCCCATCATGAAGGGCTACGACCCGTTCACGGTTTCACGTGCGAAAAACACGACTCAGTACGACATAATCGGAGAACGCTCATCTGTAGAAGTCAGTACTTAGGATCTGCTCGAACCAGTCGTCGGTGTTGAGGATCCAGCCCAAGAAGTTTAGATAGCCCTGTAAGTGGTGTTTTGAGACGCCTCGGAACC
>NZ_JBPEHH010000074.1:0-20135 GCF_054177595.1 Haladaptatus ordinarius
GAGCGAAGTCAGCAGCGATGTAATTGCATCCGGGGAGAGTCTCATACAACCTCCCCTTCGCTCTACGAGTTCAGGTAGCCGTCGGCTTGCGATTTAGCCTCTTAACCGAATACGAATGCTGATCAAATAAAGCCCGTTAGAGAGAAATGGGCAATAAACTACTCTGCATAACCAAGCGCTTGTAAGTGTTCACTGAGTGCTTTTTCGTCATAGTCATCTACCATATTCGCGGCATCCTCTGGCTCTTCTGCGATATGCTCTCGTCGTTTTCCAGCATCATGGACAAGCCAAGGAACTTGTACTAGTTTCGGATGATATACGCCGATGGGATGTCCCCACTGTTGAACTGGTAAAGGCCATACTCGCTCCCCGAGTAATTCACCATGATCTGCAGTAATAACAACTCGGCCTAGACTGATATTACTGGCCGATAATAATCGCTTGACCGCCTGCAGAACGAGATCTAGATTTTCACGGTAAGCCCGAAGCATCATATCTCGGCTAACGGCTGAATCGGTAGCTAATTCTTCGGGGTTCATGCCTGGTTCAAAGTGCTGCTGTCCGTATGAACCAAGATATGGAAGATGTGGCTGTGCATAGTGGATCACCAGTCGCTTCTGTGGATACCGCTCAGCTATTGTAAGTGCCTTATCAGTCACTTGTTCTGGTGGTGCGACAAGCTGTGACCCGTGCGCGTCGGCCAACTCAGCATCTAAAACACCCTCAAAGTCGTACCATTTTGCGTTCAGTTGATCGGCAAACTGAACGTACTGTCCATTTGCTGACACACAAACCGTGTCTGTGAGATCACGCTCAGTAATATTTGCTTTTAACCATTCCGGTGTTGCTGCGCCTAGCGATTCAACCATTCGAAGTTTCCCTGGCATATTTGCTTGCTCACTAAATATATCATATCGGCAAGCATCAAGAATAATGAGGACATCCCAATCTTCTTCGAAGACAGTGATTCCTTGATCGTTAAATTCCGAATTATTACGAGCCGCATACCAATATCGAGCTAGTTCACGTGCAATTGCCCGTCTGTTAGGGAGATCAGCCCTCTTTATGCGTTGTTGGAGACGAGGAACCATGACTACTGTTTGCTCCAACGTAGTACATGAGTCTTCTCCTTTGTGAACTACTCTACCTCACACGCCAAATATATACTCAGTACATCACAAAGCCGGTTAGTTGAATCGTCTGCTTGCAGAAGGTGTGTTTAAAACCCAGCAAGCGGACAATGAAATCCACGAAGACCAGCTCCTTAACTTCCTCGTCAACTCCCTTGACAAGGAAGTTGCTCTCACCCTCGCTGAAAACGTCGCCTCGATCTCTATGCTTTGTGAGAGAAGCGAAAATGCACCTCACGAAAATTCGGTTCTCTACCATCTCCGCACCAAGCTCGACCTAGAAACGCTCGAACAAGTTGGCAACACGCTCCTCCAGAAGGACGTTCTCAAGGTCCTCCCCGAGCAGGTGGAGGTAGTTTCGGATCTCCACCTGCGGCCCTACTATGAAGACGAAGACGACACCGACGGACTCTATCACTCGGAGGCGAAGCGTGGAACCACTGCGTTTTACGCCTACAAGCGTGGAACCACCGCGTTTTACGCCTACGCCACACTCTACGCGCGTGTGAAGAACATAACGTTACGCGCTGGCGGTGTCGTCGTCTTGATGTCAAGGCCGTCTATCTTGACCGCGAATTCTACGACAACAAGTGTGTGACGCTACCTCACGCGCATAACCACGCCTACGTGATGCCGATCGTCCGGTGGGGAAAGACGATTAAGCAGGAACTCTCGGAAGGCTGTAGTCGCGTCATCCAACGTCCATGAGGTACTGAGACCAGGGATGGAAGTCTACTGTAGTATAATGTATGAATTCGGATTGTTGGGGACGCTGTATCTATTCCCTACCTCCTCTCGTCGCTCTCTCATTATTATTCAAAATCTTTATTATATAATTGATATGGTTATCAAATAAATGCCCAATCCCCAAAAGTACTATAATCCTCCTCTATGAAATCCCGCTAAATGTCTCCAACAGCCGGTTGGCCCACTCCTGTTATTGCGCTCGTGTTATTCCCGTTTGTCGCACTTGTTGCGGTCGTCACATTTCGGCGAATGCAAGAGGATTTCTTTCATCCACTTGCTTTAGTCGGTGGTATTGTTACCTACTACATCCTCACACCTGGGTTGTACCTGCTCGCCACTGGGAACTTTCGCCTCGAGCATCCTAGCGGCGCCTACGCAACGTTGTTAGCGGCGGTTTGTGTACTGGCCGCTACGTATGTTGCTATCGTGGCTGGCTATCGACTCTCTGACTCGAAATCGAACGCCCTTATTACGCGTCTTATTAACCATCGGCCAATTCGGAGCGATGGCGGCAGATTTATCAGTATAAATGCAAAAAAAGGGACGGAAATAGATGTTTGTCGTGGACTTGTATGGGTCGGATCACTTGCCATTGTTGTCGGAGTGATTTCCTACCTTTATTATGTATTTGTGAACGGTGGATTTATCCGGCTTTTGACTGTCCGGCCTCGGACAGCATTTCAGAATGTCCCAAATACCGGTCGATATAAACTCTTCGCAACAGCAGGTATCTATGCAGGCACGATCGTAGCATTGGTCGGAATGCGCCCGAAGATCGAACGCCGAACCCTTTCGAAGTTCGAAAGAGTGGCGATTACTGTACTCATTCCATTCGTACTTATGGTTGCTATTTCATTCCGTTCACGCATGAATATCGCTATCATTGGCGGGTTCCTCATACTCTATTTCTACAGTGCCAAACGGATTCCTGAAAGGATAATCGTTGGTGCAACGGCCGCGCTTGTTGTTTTCGGGTTGTCATTTTCGTTTGTTGAACGGGTCATCACCTCTGGTGAAATTTCTTTAGCGCTTCTCATTGAACCGTTTGTGAGCAACATTCGATTGGAGATAATCATGGAAGTTATTCGAGAGGTTCCGCGCGCCCATCCATATCAATTCGGCAGTACACTATGGTGGATAATTCCGAGCGGAGTTCCGTGGGCACCACCGCGGATGGGGAATCAAATCGAATCGATCATATTTGGCACATCACGGGATACGTATACTGCCCCGGCACTATTTGTCGCTGAAATGTGGCTGAATTTTGGGCTCGTTGGCACGCTTCTTGCAGGGGCAATCTACGGCGCCTTGCTAAATGTTGTCCACGAAGCTCAAAAATATTTGAATAGCCCACTTACGCGGGGAATCCAACCCTTGGTGTTGCTTACGGTGCTTAGCGCACTACCGACGAGTTTCGAGTGGTCAATTCGTTCGATGGGATTTCGTTTAGTCTTCCCAACTATCCTCGCGATTGCTACTGTCTATATCGTATCACGTATCGTGCTCCCTCGACTACGACCGATTTCTCCTTAACTTTAGTTTATAATATAATTATATGAATAAATAGAACATAACAGAAAGTGTCACATACAAGGACGCAGGATTGGGAAACTGTGTCCAGCGCACTCATACCCAGCAAGAAAAGGATTCTCTCGACGAGTTCTTCAATCTTATAGCTACCGAGACGCTTGCGTTGTTCGAGCATATTGAGTTCAACTTTCTCGAAGACTTCGACGTGTTCGCCCCCGCTCGTCGGGGGCGAACACGGACCATCACCCTCCAGACCTATTCCGAGCGTTCCTCCACTGCTGCTACAAAGACATCTACGACGTTCGTCCGGTCACGTAAGAACTGCAGAACACGGTCGTGTGGTTGAGTTGTGGTTCGAACGACCGCCGTCGAGAGACGCGGTCGATCGGTTCCTCACTGACCTCGAACACATTGTCGACGAGACCTTCGACCACCTCGTTGAGCAGGCCGCGGGCGGCGGCCTGCTCGAATTGGCTTACTGCATCGATTCAACCGATGTGCGTGCGATGCCAGCCGATCTAGATGCCTCGAAATGCCACGACTCAATCGCTGAGGAATACTACTACGGCTACAGCTGCACGATCGTCTCAACCGGGGCAAATATCCCCATTGCCGTAGAGTTCACCGAGAGCAAGCAAGCCCCAGAGGAGACGGCGATCTGGATGATCGGTGACAGTGTCTACGACGCGCTCGACTGGCACAACCACCTGCTGGCCGCAGGGGTCGTGCCAGTCGCCCCGTACAACCCGAGAAACACCGACGACCGATTGACATTGAGTACAGAGTCGAAGACCGTATTGAGCATCATGCAACGAATGTTCAGCTGAAGCAATCGATCTTAGACGAGACGTACAACCGCCGGAAACAGGTCGAACGAACCAAAGATGCGGTCAAGGATTGCGACCTTGAGGCGCTGCGCGCCCGAGGACGCGTCCAGGAACGAGCGCAGGTGTTTTTCCTTGCGCTGTGACTTCGGCTCATCGTTGCCATCACCAACTACGAACGAGGAGACAAGCCGGGAAGCACAATCATCACGGTGTGAGGAGAATTCTATAACAGCCTCAAATAAGGAGGAAAGAATACATTTCATTTTAGGTAATAAGAAATCCTGATGTACAAATTTCCTGGATTTTCATTCTGCAACCAGTGGCGATGCGTCTTCAATTTTGGAAACGTCCTACCCATTAGCTAAAAGGATGACGCTAAACTCTCTTCCTCAGAGGTGAGCAGAGTGAACAGAGTAGACTGGGAGACAGCGTCATCCTTAAGTACCGAAACTCAAGGAGAAAGCCCATGTTTTCAGTCGTGAAAGAAGTCAGTGTCGCTGTGGGAATGCCTTACTTTCGGGGTTCGAATGACGTAGCACGACACTCACCACCAGGTGTCCGTCGTTCAAACAGAGCGAAAAAAATGTCTACCGGTCGTGTGATCCTGATGTCTATACAATAGGGCACTACGATTCAACAAACAAAGAACAGTTTATGGAGTCATGAACCCTATTGAAATCCTTTCTCCCACATCTGATATAGAAATAGGAAATCCGGCCGCAACGAACAAAATAGGATAGATCCAGGGGCAGTAGGACGAATTAATTCACGCGTATCCAAGATCCTCTAATCTGTCTTTTACTTCGTCTGGTACATCATTATTTTCTTCAACAGTACGAATATTCAATTCGTCGCAAATCTGCTGTATTTTCTCGCTGATATTCGGTGCCCGCTCTGCACCAGTAATTTGGATTCTCGATTGGGTTTCATACCCATAGTAATCTTGCGAATGAGCATACCCGCGGAGATTTTTATTGTACCTTTCCACGGCCTCTTGATACCCATTTTCGTTCAACTTTTTCTCACTCCAAGACGTAAGTCCGTGGTACTCAGTCAGGAAAGATTTTGAGAACATTCCATCTCTGAGATCCCGCCCGCGTGATTCCCCTTCAATATCAGCGAGTGTCTGGATAGTACGGTGCGCATCCAAAATACTAGCTGCACGTGATTCGCTTCCTGATAAGCCCTCTCCTGAAATAACGAGCGGTACGTGAGTCAATTCTGGATAGACACCGTATTCGTGACCCCATGAATCGTGCTCACCGAGGAGTTCACCATGGTCAGCGAGTGTAATCACATAATCAAACTCTGAATTCAAATGGTTGAATATTTTCTTATAATTATCGGAGAGATACCTAGCACAGTCATCATATGCTTGTTTTGTTTGTTGAGCATTAACTTCACCGATGCTAATGTTTCCGACTGAGTCAGTTAGTTCCGGTTCTTTGACGGTTTGAAACTCAGGAGGTGCGCGATATGGCTCATGTGCTTCCATAAGATTGAGAAAGAGGAATTCTTGTTTACCAAATTGTGTGTCACGAAGCCAATCTAATGCTTCGTCTGACCCCCCATATTCAGTGGGATTTCCACCATAACGAAGGAGATTGATCCCCGATAACAGGGAGGGAATCGTTGCAGAGTCGTCTCGAAGACACGCATATAATGCTTTAAGATACTTCTCGACACCAGTGCTGTCTGCATTTCGATTGTAGCCTAGCCAATCAAATTGATCGTCGTCGTTTAACTGTTCAATCTTTGCAGGCGTTTTGAATTGGGTGAATCCCCGATCGAAGTCGAAGTGACCAGAGACGTGCGTGTTCGCACTGAATGCACGAGTTGTATATCCAACCTCCTGTAATTGTTCTGCGATTGCTGGTTTGTCCGCATCAAAAAACATATTTGTCGCATGAACGCCTACTTCACTTGAATAAAACCCCGTAAACAGGGAAGCGTGAGCGGGTACAGTCCAATTAGCCGTTGAGTAGGCTCGTTCGAAACGTTTCCCAGGAAGCCAATCGAAATGCTTGTCGAACGCGTCTTTCCGAAGAGTATCAAGAACTACAAGTGCAATATTTGTCATTTTAACCTCGTACTTCGACTGAATAATTCTAATCACTCATCCACTGTTTAGTTTTCCATCTTCTCTAGAGGATGCTTCGCTATATACTTTAGCAGGATTAAAGCAGTCTAGAACATAATCGATTGGATCTGGTGAATCACTAGACAGCGTCGACTTCGACCGTTAGAACTTGGAAGATGAAGCGGGAAACCGCCGATGCTCATGTCGAAAATCTCCCGCTTCACAACCAAAGCGGTCACGTTGGCTAAAAATGTTGTTGATGACCGAGGCGAAGTCGCCGCCCCAAAGGGGGTGGCGGTTTCGCCGACTACGCCCTTCTATCGCTGCATTGTCTGCGGATTTCCCTCGATGAATCGTACCGCAATGCACTCGATCTGCTGAGCGAAATGCCGCATATTCCGGGGAAGATCGCCCTCTTCGAGGCCGATCTCCCAAACCACTCGACGTTAGTCAAAGCGTTTGATAGATTCAAGATGAAGATCTAGCGAGTGCTGCGTCTGTCGGCGCAGCTGCACAATCCCTCAGGTCACGCTGCCATCGATGTCACGTTTTTCGACCGCGAAAACGCCAGCAAGCACTACTGCTGCCGCACGAATTACCGCGTTCAAACACTCAAAGCGACGGCTCTCGTCGATACTCAAACGCAAGCTGTTCTTGACGTGCATTGTACGCCCGAGAAAACACACGACACACAGCCCGGCTGGCAGGTCGCCTGCCGCAACGCAGGTGACCTGCAGAACCTCGCCGCCGACAAAGGATACGATTGGATGCGATTACGCGAGAAGTCGAGGAAAGAAGACGTGAGACCGCTGATTAAACATCGCAACTTCCAAGCCATTGACCACGTGCATAACGCGCGGGTCAATGGACCTCGCTACCGCCAACGATCGATGTGTGAGACCGTCTTTTCGTCGATCAAACGCACGCAAGGCGTTGCCGTGCGTGTGCGAACGTGGTACTGAGAATTTCGTGAACTCGTCGTGAAATGTGTCGTTCACAACATCAAGCGTGCCGCGACGCAGTGAAATCAAATGCCGTATGGCGATTCACTAAAGACAATCGATTTAATAATGCTGTAAATTGGCGACCTGATGCTACCATACGACCAAATAAAGCCCCGTCGTCAGGATCGAAGACGGCGATTGCATTATTTACAACTTATAAATTAAATATTATAAAATACGTGATCGCAAGTCTGATGATCATGACCACGAAAACAGGAACTACTTACAGTTCCAGAAGGGTACGTAATTTACATGACTACTATCGCAGTAATCCACCCAGATTTTTCGGTAAAGGGCGGTGCGGAAGCTGTTTGTATGAATGTATTAGAGGCACTGCAAGAACGTTACGACGTCACCCTGTTTACCACACAGACACCGGATTTCGAGGAACTGAATCCCTACTATAACGCAGATGTTGGGGATATAACTGTTCGGGTTCCCACATGGAATACATTATTGAACGAGACGATAGGTCACCGATTAGGTCTTCTAAAATATGCGATTCTAAACCGTGCTATCCGGGATTCGTTGCATTCGTTTGACCTCGTAGTCGGAACGTTTAACGAGTTAGGAACGGACCTCAACCCAATTCTCTACTTCCATCACCCCATCTATTCCCAACCAAAAGTTGCGCTTGATGCAAGGAATCAGACTGGTTCACGAGATTTCTATAAGGAACTCTGTCGGCTCGTTGCTGGTGTTTCCACAGAGCGGATCCAAGATTCGATGGCACTTGCAAACTCTGATTGGATGGCCGAACTCGTAGAAGAGGAGTACAATATCCGACCGAAAACTATCTACCCCCCAGTAGATACGGAGGAATTCAACCCCGTTCCGCACGACGAACAAGAAAACGGCTTCGTTTCGATCGGTCGCTTTGCACCCGACAAGAACATCCTTCGAAACATCGAAATCATCACTCGACTTCACAAACGTGGTCATGACGTTCACCTCCACTTGATCGGACCACCTCATGTGTCAGACTATCAACAACAAATAGAAGCGAGAGCTGAGAAACACGACTTCATTCATATAGAGAACGAAGTTAGTCGTAAAGAGCTGGTTCAACTGGTTAACACGCACCGATACGGACTGCACGGGAAGAACAACGAGCATTTTGGGATGGTCGTTGCAGAAATGGTTGCTGGAGATGCCCTTCCCTTTGTACCCAATAGCGGTGGTCAACGAGAAATCGTCAATAATCAGTCCACCCTCCTCTACGATACTGTTTCGGAGGCTGTAGAGAACATCGACACTGTCCTCTCGAATCCAGACCTCGAACGAGAGCTTCGAACAAACCTCCCGTCGATTACCGAGCGATTCGGTCGGAATCGTTTTCGAACGGAGATTCGAGCCGTCGTAGAAGAGAAACTCGACGAGACATCCTCACGCGCGATCAAGGTGGAGTAGTTCATACTATAGGAACTACTGACTTTTCGATTTGAAGGCGGAATCTATTATAGAACCAGATTAGAAAAAGGAAACTGATGAAGATCGGTCTCGACGCACGAACGTTAGTTGGAAATATCTCGGGAGTTGGCAACTATCTTGCGAATATCATCGAGTCGGGTGCCTTCGCGGGGCATACGCTTTACGCATATTACGACGACCGCGCGAACGAATCCCCTGCATCGATCGAAACCCCAGAGAGCACCACGCTCATTTGGCGACCGATACGCTCTCCCAGATTCGTAGACGATCTGCTTGGGCCTGCTGCACCAGCTTGGTGGGTGAACGTAACCTTGCTAAGGGCGCTAAAAGAAGACCGGATAGGCGCGTTCTTCGGACCGAACTTTGTTCAGCCCATTTTGTTCGATGGACCGAGTGCGATCATCGTCCATGATATGATTCATCGAACTTATCCGGATGCACACCCACGGTTGTATCGTCTCTACCTTCAAGCGTTTCTCGGCAGAGCAGTCAAGAAGGCAGATCAGATCATTACTGTCTCAAGCCACTCGGAACAGGACCTCCAGAAATACCGCGATGTGCAACCCGAAAGAATCTCGGTAGCACCGGGTGCAGCCAACGAGCGCTATCGACCGCGCGAACTCTCGTCGAATACACGTGAACGATTACGAGAAGAATACGATTTACCCGACCAGTTTCTCCTCTATGTCGGAAACATCGAACCACGGAAAAATCTAGTAACGGTTATCGAAGCGCTATCCTTGCTAAACGAGGAGGAGCGACCCCCACTCGTAATCGTTGGTAAAGAGCAACTCGCGGATGAAACGTTTAAAACGGCATACCAACAGTGTCGCTTCAAGGATCAGATCACGTTTACCGGCTATGTCGCGGAAGAAGATCTCCCACTGCTCTATAATATGGCCCGCATTTTCGTATTTCCATCTCTCTATGAGGGATTTGGTCTCCCTGTCTTGGAGGCGATACAGTCCGGCACGCCCGTCATTACATCGAACACCTCGTCGCTCCCGGAAGTGGTCGGTGATGCGGCAGTAACGGTCGATCCCCAGGACGTATCCTCAATCAGCCAAGAAATCAGCGAACTGTGGACAAACGAGCACGCACGAGACGAGTATCGAGAACTCGGGTACGAACGAGCAACCGAATTCTCGTGGCAACAGACGGCAAAAAAGATTGCGGAAACCTGGGATTCGATGTTCTGAATCGAAATCACTATCGCCAACTCTTATTTCCCCTCTCGATAACTGTCGAACGATGATCGCTCTTCTGGTGACACTCGTTTTTATAATCGGCTTATCAACAATACTATACACTTACGTCGGGTATCCGCTCGCCCTTCTCATGTTATCGAAAATCATGCAACAGGATGAGGAGAGTTACTCAGGCTTCCGTCCATCGGTCACGATGATCGTCGCTGCTCACAACGAAGAAGCGATTATGAAGGAAAAGCTCGAGAACACACGGGCCATCGAGTACGACGGTCGATTCGATTGCATCGTTGTCTCGGATTCAACTGATACGACGGACGCTCTCGTCGAGCAATACGCTGGATCTCGAACGCGACTCCTCTCGTTAGAAGAACGACGAGGAAAGAGTTACGCCCTCAACCGAGCGGTTGCCAAAGCAACCGGAGACGTACTCGTGTTTTCCGATGCAAACACAATGTACGACTCCAACGCGATAACCGAATTGATCGCCCCACTCGCCGACGACACTGTGGGATTGACAACAGGGTCACTTCGGTTGGTAGATGCTGAGGGGAAGAGTACCGAGAGTTCTTATTGGAAGTACGAATTGGGAATCCGAAAACTCGAATCAAAGCTAGGAACGACGGTGAGCGCCAATGGTGGCATGCTCGCGCTACGACAGAAGGATTTCGATCAGATTCCGGAAGCAGCACTCACAGACGATTTTATCGTTGTACTACAGCAGGCAATAAGCGGTCGTCGGATCGTTTTTGTTGATTCAGCAAAAGCGACCGAACAGACAACAGGGGATCTCTGGCAGGAATACAAACGACGGATCAGGATCGGAGCCGGAAACTACCAGTCTCTCGTATGGTATCGAACGCTACTCTCCCCTCGACACGGGTTGATCGCATTCGAGTTTTTCTCACACAAAGTTCTCAGATGGTGTTTACCTGCAGTGTTACTGCTTGTCTTTCTGTCGAACGCTGTGCTTGCATTGCTTGTGCCGTCTTTGCTCGTGACTACACTACTGGTCGGACAACTTGCGTGCTATATCGCAGCAGTAGTAGGAATGATGAGTCCGCGCGCGCGGTCGTCAACACTGTTTGGAATCCCAGCATATTTCCTCAGTATGAACCTTGCTTTCGCATCCGGATTTGTGCGGTTCTTATCAGGTGCTTCTATCGATATCTGGACGTCTACCAGAGACGTCAGTTAAGAACGTCCGACGGGATCAATTGATGATAGATTGCAAACCTTCGTGCAATGAGATAGTCGGCTCATAACCAAGCTTTTTCCTTGCTTTTGAGATGTCTGCTTCGCTTTCTTGGATGTCCCCCGGGCGGGGATCCGTATGGACGATCTCCGACGACGACCCGGAGACATCACGAATCGTCTCGGCTAATTCGTTTATCGTAACGCTCTCACCAGTACCGACGTTGTATGCTTCTCCAACGTGGTCGGTCGTTGCTGCCAGCAAATTAGCCCGCACGACGTCGTCGATGTGGACGAAATCGCGCGTCTGCTTTCCATCGCCGTCGACAGTGATCGGTTCGTCGTTCGTTGCTTGGCGTTTGAAGATGCTGATAACGCCACTGTAATCGCCGCTCGATTGCCGAGGGCCATAGATGTTGAAGTACCTGAGAGCGACCGTCTCTAGTCCGTACAGTTCCTCATAGAGGTGGGCGTAGTGGTCAAGCGCGGATTTCTGTAACCCATACGGAGACGAGGGAGAAAACGGTTCGTCCTCCGAAATCGGAACGTCAGTCGGCTGTCCGTAAATCGCACAGCTCGACGCCAAGACGACGCGAGCGTCGAGGTTCCGTGCTCTCTCTAAGAGTGCGAGCGTCGCATCCAGATTGACTTCGTTCGAGCGCACTGGATCTTCGACGGATTTTTCCACACTTACGACACCTGCCTCGTGAAAAATCAGATCTACGTTCGCCGTTGCACGGTCTAGGGTATCGGAATCACAAATATCCCCTTCGATCACCGTCGCGTTTTCGTTCACGTTTGAACGTTTCCCGGTAGTAAAGTTGTCGAGGATTCGAACCTCGTTATCCGGGATGAGTACATCGACGAGATGACTTCCGACGAATCCCGCTCCGCCAGTGACAAGGATAGTTTGGGCGACTGGTGTTTGTACCATTCGTCTCTCTTGTGGAGAGCCCTCGATTAAATCTGTTTCTACTGGCGGAATAGTTGGGTGTGTTACAATCTCTCGAACTCATGATAGTGACCACTCTCGCATTCGGCCTTGAATGCGATCAGGTTCGATGACCCAATCGTCGATTAACTCCGTTTTCTCACGATAAATACACTCGTCAACAGCCTCAGGAAATCTTGAAATGAGAACTATGGAGACGGCTAGTTGTTACGAATGCAATTGGTATTAACAACATGTCGCTGAACGATTCATTTTCAGTAGATCGGATTCTTAAAGATGCCTTCTGAAACGATTGTTTCGAGAGCCGGCAACGGACAGAACACATCGATTTCAACCGATCTACGTCTATTCGTCTAGTACATTCTCTTTCTTGAGCAGTGTACTATTTTTCAAATATTATATTTGTAGAAAAATTACAAAAATTTAGCAAGCTAAATGGGGTCTTTACTCCACGTTGTCTTCATCGTGGATGAGATACCCGATGTCCCGCACTACTTGCCAGATTTGTCTTGTCACGATCTGGATGTCGAACCAGAACGATTGTCGGCGGATATACTCGATGTCGTACCGCAGTTTTTTGGCCGGTTCGTGGCCGGTCGCGTCACTAATTTGGGCGAGGCCGGTCAGGCCGGGCTTGATGAACCAACGCTTTCGCCACTCGACGACACCAGTTTCGATGTCAGAATCCAGTTCTGGTCGCTCTGGACGTGGTCCGACAACGCTCATGTCTCCCATGAGGATAGACCACAGCTGCGGTATTTCGTCCAAGTGGGTTCGCCTGAGAATCCGGCCGACGCGCGTCACGCGTGGGTCAACTTCACCCTTGTCTTCCTCGCTCACCTTCGCTCCAGTTTCGGCTTCTGCATCCGTAACCATACTCCGGAATTTGTACACTTGGAATGTCCCACCGAACTCTGCAGTCCGGGCCTGGCTGTAGAAGACAGGACCAGGACTATCGAGTTTGATAGCCAGTGCGATGCCGCCGAGAAGCGGGGCAAGCGCGAGGAGGCTGACTGTTGCGAACAGTACGTCGAACGTCCGCTTGAAGAGATAATCCTGCCAATCCCATGGTTCTAATGCGATTTCGACGAGTTTGTCGTCCGCCGTTGCTTCCGTTTTGGTGAGGACGCTATCGATATGTCGACTTGGAGCCTGCGCAGTCACACCGTGCTTGTGGCAGGTGTCGAGCGCACCGAAGAACTCAGCTCGATCGGTGGTCGAGAAGGCGAGAATCGCGGTATCGATGTCGTTTTCGAGCAGCACTTCCTCTAGCCGGGAGAGACCGCCAAGTCGGTGGGCCCCGGACAGCGGTTGCTCGCCCCATCCGTCGGCGACGAGGGGGGTTCCATGCTCCGATTTGATTCCGCGTCCGATCGGCGGCGAGACGTACCCCAGCACCGGGATGGTGGTGGTTTCGAGAACGGAGTCGATAGCCTCGATATCGTCGCCGACGACGACGGCACGCGCGTGCTCGTCAATCGGTTGCCGGCGAATCACGATGAACAGGAGTGGAAGGCCGAGACCCAATAGCGCCGTGACGACGATGAGTGTCGAACGCGGCAGGCGGTAGCTGTAATCGAAGTAGCCGATGGTCGCAAGCGCGAAACACGCTACCAACACCCGTTTTTCTGTGAGGAAAATGGTGTCAAGGATGCGCCGCGGCCGTGGCTTGTATATCGGTACGAGGCTGGCAGTCACGACCGTCGCAGTAATCAGCGTCGTGAGCATAAAGCGCTCTCCGGTAAGTACCTGCCCTGGAAGCTGGCTGACCACAGGAACAAGTGTCGTGACTGACTGCTGAACGGTGGAGAGGTTCGCGATTACGACGACGAGCATGGCGGTCAAGGTCGTACCGCCGATACTCGCCAGTCGATAACGGAGACCAGAGGCCATTAGCTGAGTAAGGGAGAGTAGACTTCATAAATGCTATGCCTCGTTAATATTAATAACTGTACTGAAATAGCCTTCAAAATGCAGAATAAACTACTATCTCTATTGTCGATCGAACAACTGGTAGTGTACGTCACAATGTAGTCACACAGATTTCGTCTCACGCTCACAGAACGATCTCCCAAAATGGATACATAGTATAATTCGCTTCACAATGCAAAATGCATTATCTTTCATAAAAGAATGCACAACGAACGATTCAGTAATGCTAGTACAATAGTAACTACTCCCTCGGCTTCAGTCGCTGGCTTTCTTCTATAATCGCGCGAGAAAATTATGGAAATAATGAAGGAAGCACTGCATTGCACCGAGAAGACGATTCGCTAACAAGAGGACTGGAAAACCGAATCACCTTTCTGCCCCGCACGACCCCGCTTTGACATGGCCGACCGCACCCTCCTCATCGCGCTCCTCGCTGGAATCCTCCAAGGTGTCTTCGAGTGGCTTCCCATCTCCAGCGAAGGGAACATTACCCTCTTTCTGACCGCCGCCGGAACCGCCCCCGAGGCGGCGCTGCGATTCTCGCTGTTCTTGCACGCCGGAACCGCCATCGCAGCAGCGGGATACTACCGGGGGGAACTCGGGGCCCTCCTCCGAGAACTCCCGAACTGGCGGCCCTTCATTCACGGCATCCGCGAGCGTGGGGTTGTCGGAATTCTCCGGGAACTACCGCACTGGCGACCCGCCTCGGCCTTCGAGGGCGACCGCGCCGATCTCACGTTCCTCGCCGTCGCCACTGTGGCCTCGAGCGTCGTCGGTCTCCTCGCGTATTTCACGCTCGATGCGGTCGTCACGGAACTCGCCGGTGGCGGGTTCGTCGCGCTCATCGGCGTGTTGCTGATCGGCACCGGCGTCCTCCTCCGGACGGTCGATAGTCTCGACATGGGTGGCCGCGACTCCCCCGACCTCGTCGACGCCGTGCTCGTCGGGGCGATGCAGGGGTTGGCCATCCTCCCCGGCGTCTCGCGTTCTGGGACGACCGCAAGTGCACTCCTCTTTCGCGGACACGACGGCCCGAACGCGTTCCGACTGTCGTTTCTCCTCAGCATCCCTGCCGCCGCCGGGGCGGGTGTACTGGTCGTCTTGGAGACCGGCGGGCTTCCGGCCGTCGAACCCGACTCGGCGCTCGTAGCACTCGCAGCCAGTGCATTCGTGGGGTACTTGACGATTGATGCACTGATGCGGGTCGTCGAGCGCGTCTCTTTCTGGGCTGTCTGCGTCGGTCTCGGTTCGTTGGCGGTAGTCGGCGGGGTTGCCCTGCTGGTCGTCTGATTCGTATCACGACACCGGTTTCGTCCCTGGCGAAGCTTTCGACCCCCCGACTATAATGTCCCGAATATTCCAGCATATTTATTTACAACACCGTAATCACATAACATATGACTGCAGCGCTCCGGTTTCGCGGAGACGGCGACTGCGCTACCTTCCAACTCTGGCTTCGAAAGCTGAAACAGTGCGGGAGCAATATCCTCGTCACCGGAAACGTTCCGGATACCGTGTCGGCTCGGGCCGCGCAAACCCTCTTCGGGCGTGCTCACCGCAGATATCGCATCCTGGCACTCATCGACCGGACGATTCACGACCCCGAAACGCGCCTCCCGGACTACGCGTCGGTCGAGGATTCGACGACGTGGCTCATCGACCAGCGACACGGAGAACGGTCGGTTCCTGCTGCGGCGACGACAGTGACGTCCCATCTCGACCCGCCGCAGACAAACGACATCCATCAACTCCGCGACGAGATTCAGACCGCGATTAGCTTCTTCGAAGAGCGTGATGGTGGACTGGAACCCGCAGAGTTGCGTGTCGGCGTTGATTCTCTGTTCCCGTTCGTCCAACGTGAGATGGCGGCAACCAAGCAGGCGCTGCGAACGCTCACCGCTACCGTCCGTGGCGTTCACGGGATGGCACACTATCACCTCCGCGTTTCCGACGACGCCGACGTCGTAGACGAGCTCGACCCACTGTTCGACGCGCGTATCGAACTCAGGAAGCGACCGGGGTTGAAGCCCGAACAGCGCTGGCACGCACCCGAACTCGACGTAACGACGGTGTGGGTAGAATTATAGGTCCGACAGAAAAAGAGGACGAGCAATGGAGTTCGACACACTCGACCGGCGTCCGGGACTCGCCATCTTCGACCCTATCGAGAACGCCCGGTTCGAACTCTACACCTCCGAATCCATCACGCTGAAGTCGACGACGACGGCCGATTTCTACTTCCCTGTCGATACCGCGGTTCAGTTCGACGCTGCGGTCATCGAGATTCCGAAACTCGTCTCGACGATCGTCAGAACACAGGACGGTACGATGGTTACCGACGCGACGACGAGCGGCAACCAGACGCTCTCCAGCGGAGCATACCTGCTCGAACTCAGCAGCACGCCGATGAAACTCTACATCGCCGTCGAAGGGGCACTCGAACTGTGTCCCGGCGAGACGTCCGTTACGGTTCGATTCGACGGCTTCCGTCCGGTTCGAATCGGCGCGCGGTCGTTCCACGAGCGCCCGGTCGGAACGATAACCGTCACCGACGACATCGACGATGCGATGCGCGCACTCTCGCTGCTCGGGTCGGCGTTGAAAACGACCACCTGCGAGCGGTCGTTTCCCACGCTCCGTGGCCACCCCCCGCTCATCGAGCGTGGTAACGAGTTCACCGTTCCAGGCGGCATCGAACGACCGAAGACGGGCGTGAAACTCGTGCTTCCACCCGAACGGAAGTACGTCTACCCGACAGCGTCGGTCGCGTACTATCTCGGTGCGGAACTCGTCGCCGGGGCTGGCCCCAGACTCGTCGCGAACGGGTTCGAATATCCACTCGACGGGTCGAATGGATACGAGACGACGGTCAATCGCGTGCTCCAGCAGGTGTTCTTCCTCGACTGTCTCACCCGTACCGAGGGCTACTACGAGGTCGAACTCCACGAGCGCACGCAGGTCGAACCGCTCGTGGATCTCGATTTCGCCGATCTGTACGGCAGACCGCTCCCCGAACAACTGGAGGCGTACCTTTCGGTACCGTTCGAGACGCTCGACCCGTACGTTCTGGACTGGCACCTGACGACCGACGTCGTCCCGACCGTCGAGAATCTTCCTGCGCTCCCGTACTTCGCCGACGAGTTGTCGCTCCTGCGGACGCCCCGGGACCCGGCGCGACACACCCCAGAGCCGACACCGGATATTTTCGACGAGTTCACGCGCTCGGCCCTCACCGCTGGCGATTTCACTCGCAGTACGAGCGAATCGTGGGCGTGGGACGACGACGAGATTTTCCAGATCGAGTCGGCGGACACCATCGAACACGCGTGGGTCGGAAACGGGTATCCAATCGGTGCCAACAAAGTTACGCTGGAATCGCTCCGTCGGGAGGTCGAACGAACTCCACCCGACGACTCGGCGCTGAAAATTCATGTCGTCTGCAACGACCACGAGATGGCCGAGGAGAACGTCGTCGGTCAGTTCTACGGCCTCCGTGATCTCATCACCTTCGACGTGTCGATACACGAGGAGACGACGACGGCCGACCTGGCCGCGCTGTTCGAAGCCGACGCCGATTTCATCCACTATATCGGTCACGTCGACGAAGACGGATTCCGGTGTGCCGACGGCTATTTCGACGCACGCTCGCTCGGCGACGTGAACGTCGACGCGTTCTTATTGAACGCCTGCCACTCCTACGAGCAGGGTGCGACGCTCATCGAAAAGGGGAGTCGCGGCGGCGTCGTGACGCTGGCGGAGGTCATCAACTCCTCCGCGACGAAAGTCGGCCGCGCACTCGCTCGCCTCTTGAACTCGGGATTCTCACTCCGTGCGGCGCTCTCCATCGCGAAAGACGAAGTCGTCGTCGGTACCGAGTACATCACCATCGGTGACGGTGGGTTGACGCTGTGTGAGGGAGATAGCGGAGCCCCGATGATGTATCGAGTCGAACGAGATGGTGATGAGTTCATTCTCGAACACTGCGCGTTTCCTGCTTCGGTCTACGGTCTCGGGTCGTTCGGCACATCCGAGATTGGTGATCCCTCGATACGCTACCTGCTTTCTGACCCAATGACGGAATTTCAGCTGACTAGAGAAGAACTTGATACCGTTTTGGATTTGGAACTATTACCCGTAAAAACCGATGGCAAGCTCTACTGGAGTGACGAACTTTCCGCGTCTAATCTCTGATAGTTCACGGTCCGTTCACTTGACTAGACGACGCCGCCGCCGCATTTCCGGCCTGCATCATCAGGAGACAGATGGTAAATAGAACGCCGATCATTCGTGGGTTCTCTGCCAAGTACGCTTGTGCGGAGTTCTCTGCCATACAAGTACTCGTTTAATCCATCATAATGTAATATTTTCTTAAATGATATTACTATTGCAAGATAGAAACAAACCCGCTATTGCATGACAAAATCCGACGGCGGCGACTTTTCACTCCGTGAGCCCGTCGAGAACACCTGGAAGGAGGGTGTCGGTAGTAGCGAGTTTCGATTCGAGCGCGTAGTGGAGTTCGGCGGCGGTGAGCCAGTCACTGTGCTGCTCGGCGAGGACGGCGAACAGGTCGGTCCGGGCCTCGAAACCGAAGACCTTGAGAGAGCGAGAGGAAAGTAATGTGCGCACATCGCGTTGATTGGTATGACGGTGGTGAAAAAACAAATACCTTGCTTTTGGCCGTCACCATCGTCCTCTCCAATAGTCAACAAACCAACATTCATTCGAGTGGAGGTTGTCGTAGCCACTGACGGGGAGAGACGACCGTGACAGACAGTGGTATCTCTGACATGTGTGCGTCACCAGTACAGGTCACCGACCTGTACCGGACGAAGGTTCCACCGTCGCGGTCGAATCTCCCCATCGTCCGGGCACCACTCACGAGCAACTCGGCCGGGAACCCCGAACCAACGGACGAAAAGGTGTCCGGTGAGTAGCATCCTGCAATGAAAATCGAGTTCCTCGGCGGCGCACGCGAGATTGGCCGGAGTGCCATCCTCGTGAACGACGCCCTCCTGCTGGACTACGGGATGGAGACCGGGAATCCACCCCGATTTCCGGTCGGCAACGTCGACCCCGAGGCGGTCGTCGTCTCGCACGGGCACCTTGACCACGCCGGGGCGGTTCCCTCGCTCCTCTCGGGCGACGCTCGCCCGCCCATCTACTGGACGCCCCCGACCAGCGAACTGGCATTGTTACTCGCGCGGGATACGCTCAAACTGCACGGCGGGAGCTACGACTGTCCGTTCACGGAAGAGGAGATTCGCCGCGTCACGCAGGTCTCCCAGACCCACGGCTACCGCGAGTCGTTCGAGGCCGCCGGCCACGAGGTGACTTTCTTCAACGCTGGACACATCCCCGGCAGTGCCCACGTCCTCGTGGACGACGGCGAGACGCGCTTGCTCTACACCGCCGATTTCCACACCGACGACCAGCAGATCGTCTCTGGCACGACCGCCCGTCCCGACGCGGACGTAGTCATCTCCGAGAGCACGTACAGCGACGTGACACACGACGACAGAGGCGCCATCGAAGCGCGATTCGCCGAGAGCCTGCGGACGACCCTCTGGGAAGGTGGCACGGTGGTCGTCCCGGCGTTCGCCATCGGGCGCACGCAGGAGATGTTGTTGCTCTGCGAGCAGTACGACATCCCGTGTTACGTGGATGGAATGGGCACGGAGGTGACTCGCTTCCTCGGTCGGTATCCGGGCTTCGTCCGCGACGCGGACGCACTCCAGAGAGCGAAATCCCACGCCCGCTTCGTCACTGGGCGAGACGGACAGCGAAAGCGCATCGCCGACCAGAACACGGCCATCGTGACGACCTCGGGGATGCTGAGTGGTGGGCCAGCGATGACCTACATTCCGCAGATTTGCGCGAACCCGACGAATAAAATCACGATGACTGGTTACCAAGTCGAGGGAACGCCCGGTCGGAATCTGCTTGAGCGTGGACGCGCAGAAATCAACGGCCAAGTGATGCCTGCATCCGTCTTTAGCTAAGACGAGAACCGCGTGACAGTGACGGCTTATCGAGGCTACTTTTCGAGAGGAATGAGGAGGAGAAGTCAGTGCACGACTCTCGCTCCTCATCAAGAATCATG
>NZ_JBPEHH010000075.1:0-20067 GCF_054177595.1 Haladaptatus ordinarius
GTGGACAAATTCACTGAACGCCCAAGAAACAGACATTGACTGGCGATTCACATCCGAAGATGCACGAATCAAACTACGCCGACTTTATCCTACAATTGATAGTTGACAATGCACTAGTCACGGATACGTCGTCTGACTCGGTTCCAGTACGAACGACACTTCCTCCAACCTCAGCGCTTCCCCATTACAATCACGGCAACGGTTCTAATTCGACGACGGCGGCCGCGCCCGATTTACGCCGTCACGGAAGACGATAGCTGACGCCGGTCGCGGTCGAAATCAATTTTCTTCAGTATTAATCAGCAATAAGTATATATTGTCGAAGCGAAATAGTCGAGAACGAAATGAGCGTGGTGCTTTCACGGTTCGTCGAACGTTTTCGACAGCCCGAGTACACTGGAGAGAACCGCTGTACACCCTGCACGATAGTAAATGTGGTAATCGCGGTTGTGACGAGTGCAGCCCTCACGTTCGTCACACCCACACTTGGTGTCACTTTCTTCGTTCTGAGTTTGGTTGCGATCTACGTTCGTGGCTATCTTGTCCCCGGCACGCCGGCGTTGACGAAGCGATACTTTCCCGACTGGTTACTGCGGTTGTTCGACAAACAGGAGATGGCGACGCCGACACCGCAAGAGACGGACCGCGAACCCGAGGAAGTTCTCAGCGAAGCGGGCGTCATCTCTCCCTGTGAGGAAATCGACGACCTCTGTCTCGACGAAGCGTTCAGAACGACGTGGCACGACGCGATGGAACGTGTCATGGAAGAGGGCGCCGAAAAGAGCGACCTGAGCCGTATCCTCGACACTGACGAGAAAGAACTCGAATTCGAAGAACACGACAACGCTTTCCTCGCCAGAATCGGGGGGCGGCGAATCGGTCAGTGGGAATCCCACGCCGCACTGGTAGCCGACCTGGCTGCTGCCCGCATTCTCAGCGAGCGTTACGCCGACTGGAACGAACTCAGCGTGGACAACCAGAGTCGAATCCTGAGCGGCCTCCGAATTTTCCTCGAAACCTGCCCGGAGTGTGGTGGAATTATCACGGTCGAACAGGAGACCGTCGAATCGTGCTGTCGTTCGATAGACGTCGTAGCTGCGACGTGCGAAGGATGTGGAGCACGCCTCCTGGAAGTCGAGCAGAACCAGTAATCGTAATCGAGAGGCGGGTATCACTGCCGTCTGCCGATTCGTCGGCTGACAGTTCGTTCGAACACACAATCGCGCGGCGACAAATCAATTGTGCGACGACGAGTCAACCGAGGCGATACGGCGAGGGCACGTGTGACACCACCGTTTCCGTTGTTTTGGCGCGGGTATCCAGGTTCGTTTCCGCGTTCGTAGACAACTGTTTCGTGACGCCGGAGAAAGTTCGTGTGGTTCCGTGGGGGGGACCGTGTGATGCCGCGAGGAGGAAACTCCGTGCCACCGTAGGGAATCGTACGCGCCACCACGGGGAGGGAGGCAGGAACGCTCGAACCTCACGTGGAAGAGGGGATGCTTACCTGGAGAAGAGGGATGCTCACGGGAAAGGAGGACACTCACGTGGAGGGAAAACGACACCCTCGGAGCCACTGGAATGAAACCTATTCTCGGACGAGGGCGATTCTCGTTGGGAGGCGGTCTTCGGGAGGTGAACCGACGAGTACTGTCAGTACTGTAACCCTCGTCAGACACCACCGTTTCCGTTGTTTTCGAGAATCAGTGGACCTGTGAATCAGCCTCTTCCGCTGGACCGACCGGATAGACGCTCGTGAAATCGCAGTCGCGAAGTTCGGTGAACTGTAACGCCGCGTACCGAAGGCTGTTCCGGCAAAATTGTCGAGATGAGAACGAAGTTCGTGTTCTTAAGTCTAGTCGAGTCGGAGATAGTTCTACGTTGAGTCAGAGATAGTTCTACGTTGAGTCAGAGATAGTTCTACGTTGAGTCGGAGATAGTTCGAGACGAACGTTCCGTCGAATCTGGACGTTGTTCAGTCGGACGGGAGAGCAGCGGTGACGGGCACTTGCTGGCAAAATCGTAGTGGTTCGTCCGAAAGTAATGGATTCCGTGCGCGTACTGCCCGATTTCCCTTCAGAACGACCCCGTGATTTCCGTTGATTTTTGACGGGATACGAGGTCGACGAACACCACCATTTCCGATGTTTCGGCGCCACAGACACATGGTGAGATATATTTGATAATTAGTCGGGTGCCACGAGACAGAGACCCCACAATTTCCGTTGTCTTGAGCTGAGAAGGATGGAGCCGGTAGATGAGCGTGTCAGTCGAAGTTGATATGAAAGGTGAGTCGATGTCGGAGCGCGAGAAGAATCGAGAAAGATGAACGAGTCTAGTGGAGACAGGGTGGAAGAAAACTCGAATTTGGGTGAGGTCGTGGAGTGGAGTAAACGGGAATGGTCGACACACACCCACCCCACCGTTTCCGCTGTTTTGTGCCGAGAGTGAAAGCGTAGACGAACCGTGAAGGCAATGTTTAGGAAACTTTTGTCTAGTTCAACTCCGTTCAACTCTAAAGTAGTTCCCAGTACGGATAGGGTTAAACGCTATCAGTAATAAATCTTTCCTAATCCATAGACTCGCTCTCCCTTCCTACCTGTTCTTCTAAACACAGGAAATGGTGGGGTGGGTGTGTCTTTATAAAGGACGTCAATATCTCCGCCGCCCGATTTTGGCCGAAAAGGCACTGTCCCTTCCTAGACGACTCGAAACACACATCGAACATCGGAATCAACCCCACCGTTTCCGTTGTCCATCAGCACTTCCGTCGCTCATCGAATTTCCGCCGTCCGTCGACAATTCTCACCGATGGCCTTGTATCTCCACCGACGGTGATAGCCGTGCGTCCCCACCGACGGTTACCAATGGAAAGTTGGTTGCAGCAATTTCGATGGAACGACGGGTTGCTTCGGTAGACCGGCCACGGAGCGGTTCGAAGTGTCTCGCAGTATTCGACTATCCGAACAGCGATGAACACGGCCAACGATTCGGACACCGGAAACACCGCACCCCATCAAATCACGGTCCTATATAAATCCAGTGGAACAGAAGAAACAACGGACGCCCCAGTTTTATATACTCGTCAGTGATACTGTGTTGTAATGTCATCGTTCAGTTTCGACCGGGACAACTCTCTCTACAAAAATCGAGACGCTCTCTTGGAGGAGTACACCCCGAACAACCTCGTTGGGCGAGACGACGAGCTCGAGGAATATCACGCCGCACTTCAACCGATTATAAACGGCGAAGCTCCGTCGAACATCTTCCTCTACGGGAAAAGCGGCGTCGGAAAGACCGCCGCGACACGATTTCTCCTCAACCAACTTCAAGAAGACGCCGCACGATACGAGGATATCTCGCTTTCTGTCATCGAAATCAACTGCGACGGTCTCAATTCGAGTTACCAGGTCGCGGTTCGGCTCGTCAACACCCTCCGCGACCCTGCCGACCAGATCAGCAACACGGGTTACCCGCAAGCACAAGTCTACAGTTTCCTCTGGGACGAACTCGACAAAGTTGGCGGAACGATAATCATCGTGCTGGACGAAGTAGACCACATCAACGACAATTCTATCCTCTATCAGATTCCCCGGGCTCGGAGCAACGGCTACCTCGAACACGCCAAAATCGGACTCATCGGTATCAGCAACGACCTCTCGTTTCGTGACTCCCTGTCGGCGAAAGTTCGCTCGTCGCTCTGTGAGAAGGAAGTCTCGTTTCCGCCGTACAACGCGACTGAACTTCAGAAAGTCCTCGGGCAGCGTGAACAGGTCGCGTTTCACGACAGCGCGCTCGCGGAAGACGTGATTCCACTCTGTGCCGCCTACGGTGCACAGGACGCTGGTGACGCCCGACAGGCACTGGACCTACTCCTCGAGGCGGGTGATCTCGCCAGAAAGGACGCTTCCGAACAGGTCGTCGACCAGCATGTCCAGGAGGCACGTCGAAAACTCGAACGAGACCGTATCATGGAGGGCGTCGCTGACCTCACCCAACATGCCCGACTCATCCTCTACGCTCTCACGTCTATCGAAGCCGAGGGAAACACGCCCGCCCGGTCGCGTGACATCCGCCCGCGCTACGAGCAGTTGTGTAATCACATCGGTACCGAGGCGCTGACGAGCAGACGAATGCGCGACCACCTCGCCGACCTCGCCATGCTCGGGGTCATCTCTTCGACCGAAAAGAACGAGGGAATGTCGGGTGGGAAGTACCGAGAACACGCTCTCAAACAGGACCTGCAACTCGTCGTGAGCGCGCTCGAAGAGACCATCGAACTCGCTGGCGTCCACGAGAGTATCCGTCCGTACTACCAATCACTCCTGGAAGAACGAGATGCCTGAGGTTTCCCCTCCTCGTCGTTCGATCTAACACGGTCACCTGGAATCCGATTCGCACGACATTTTCAGTCAACCTGCTTTTGTTTGTCTTCAATCTGATTATGTACGTTTCAAGTCTGCTTTTGTTTGTGGCTTTATAACAAATCGGCTATCGTCTGTATCGATGGGCACCCGGGCGACCCACGAACAACTGAACGACCACTGCAACTGAACGATCACTGACCGATAGACGAACCACCGACTGATGAAAATACCCGGCTTTCGCCCGACTACGCGCCGTCAAACACCACAATTTCCGTTGTTTTCGTAAGCAACGTTCTACGATTATCACCATCTCCGGAGTTCTCTCTGTCGATATCTCTCCGAAATCGTCCCCTCACGAACACGCTCATCGAACGGCCGGCAGTGCCGACTCGTTCGACTCTACTCCTCGTTCCGATATTACCCGACGAACTTCACGCTGGGTAGTTGTCGCGATTCGAACGCGTATCGGTGTAGACGGGGGTTACTGCTCGAACTCTCAGCCAGCGCTCACTGCCGAATCGAATGCGGCGGCGAACACCACTATTTCCGTTGTTTAGAAATAAATGATAACCAGATTGACATCGGCACTTCAGTTGACTCGGAGGGTACGATTCACACGTCGAATACTCCGGCTCGAAAGCTAGCGGGTATCGTTCGGATTCGACTCTCGTCGTCTCTCGACCAGAACGCCGTCACTCTATCGAGATACCGACATTCCCTCTACGAGCGCGTGCTGGCCGCTCTCCGAGGGTTATCGTTTCGGTCATCGCGACTCCATTACGGACGAGGTCGACTTCGATTTCTTCTCCGGAGGTGGTCTCCGTGATGAGAAATCGCGTCAACTCCTCGTGTGAACGGACGACACGGCCGCCGAGTCCGACGATGACGTCGCCACCGACGGGAATCTCTCGGCCGCGATGGGTCCGAACCGCCTCACATCCGATGAGTGCCCCGCTCGCCGGGCCGAGTCGTACGTCCACGACGAGGACTCCTCCCGACTCATCGAGTTCGTTCGCCTCGGCGACGAGCGGTGAGACGTCTAACGTCGATACCTTGAGGTACGGGTGTCGGTAGCGACCCTCCGACACGAGGTCGGGGACGACTCGTGTGACGATAGCCGCCGAGATGGCGAATCCGATGTTGTCACCCTGGCGTGCACGGTTGACCCCGACGACTTCTCCGTCTAACGTGACGAGCGGACCGCCACTGTTTCCGGGGTTGATAGCGGCGTCGGTCTGCACCGTATCCGGGATAGCGAACCCGTTTCCGGTCGGTAGTGAGCGATTCGTTCCGCTGACGACGCCCGTGGTGATGGTTCCATCGAGACCCATCGGATTTCCCAGCGCGGCAACCCGCTGGCCGGGTGTCGGTGTGTCTTCGGCCATCTGAAGCGGCTTCGCGTACGGTGGCGGCTCGCCGACCCGTACCACGGCGAGGTCGGTGTTTACGTCCCGTCCGACGACACGTCCGGTTCGCCAGTCGCCGTCGCTGAATCGAAGTTCGATTTCATCGGCGTCACCGACGACGTGGAAATTCGTGACGACGTGTCCTTCGTCGTCGTAGACGAACCCCGACCCCGCACCCGTTCGTACGGGCCCCGTGACGTTCTGTGGCGTAACGTATATCGACACGACCGACGAAATCGTTTCGCTGTACAACTGTTCGTACGTCTTTGACTCGCTCATTTTCTACTCCGGCCTATCGAAATCGTATCGAGAAAACCGGACTTACCTCGAGTAAGTACCGAACACGTTTAAGCGTGTCACTCGTTCACCCGGCACGAACTGCGGGAGTAACTCCGACTCTCGTCCAGTCTCGACTTCTATCCCGTGTCTCTTCGTATTTACTCTGCGCTGCTTACCCGTACCACGACGTGCTTGTACGTCGGAATCTTCGACTCCGGGTCGAGTTCGTCGCCGGTCAGTCGATTGACCATCGGGTCGGTAAAGTGGAACGTGAGGAACACCGCCCCCCGTCGAATCGCTGGTGTGACTGCCGCCACCGCCTCCACGCGACCGTTCTCGTTTTCGACGACGACGTCGTCACCGTCTTCGATACCGAGCGTCGCTGCGTCGTCGGGGTGTATCTGGAGGGCGTCCGTGCTTCGGAGGCGGGTCAGCACGTCCGACCGCCGGGTGACGGCTCCGCTGTTGAAGTGCTCGATGACGCGCCCGGTGGTCAACACCAGTTTTCCGTCGTCGACGTCCCCATCGCTCCCCCCGGTCGGTTCGACGTGTTCGACCGGAACGAGCGGAACACGTTGCTGGCCGTTGGCAAACTCGTCGCGATGAAGGACGCCGACGCCCTCGCTCGCACCCTCGGGGAACGGCCACCGTTGACTCCCCTCGCCGATGCCGTCGTAGCTCATTCCGGCGTACGGTGGTGTCACCTGTGTCAACTCCTCGAACACTTCGGCCGGGCCGTCGTAGTCGAATGCGTCGTCGGCCAGGTCCGAGACGGCCGCCGCCATTCGGCTCCCGAATTCACAGAGGATGTCGAGGTCGGTCCGTGCGTCGCCCGGTGGGGTGGTGGTCGAGCGCATTCGTTGTACCTGCCGGTCGGTGTTCGTGACGGTTCCGGCTTTCTCGGCCCACGAACTCGTCGGAAACACGACGTCGGCGTGTGCCGTCGTCTCGGTCGGGAAGATGTCCTGGACGACGAGGCAGTCGAGTGCGTCGAGTTCGTTCGCGGTTCGAGTCGCGTTCGGTTCCGTCATTCCGATGTTCTCGCCGAACACGAACGCGCCGCGAATCCCCTCGCCGAACTCGTGGGTCATCTCGACTTCGGTCAATCCGGGTACGGCGGGTGGTTCGACTCCCCACACTTCGGCAAGCGATTCCCGAACGTCGGTATCCGTCACCGAACGATATCCCGGTAGCACGTCGGGCAGCGCACCGACGTCGCTCGCTCCTTGCACGTTGTTCTGGCCGCGAAGCGGATTGACGCCGACACCACGCTTTCCGATGTTCCCGGTCACCAGCGTGAAATTGAGGAGGGCGTGGACGTTCGTCGTCCCGTATCGATGCTGGCTCATCCCCATACCCGTGAACGCCGCCGCACGGTCTGCGCTGCCGTAGACGCGCGCGACCGTTCGAAGGTCGTCCGGGTCTACTCCCGCGAGCTTTGCACACTCGTCTACGTCGAGGTCTGTGACGAACTCGCGGTAGTCATCGACGTCCGAGACGCGTTCTCGCAGGAACGTCGCGTCTTCCAATCCCTCCTCGAAGATGACGGCACACATCGCGTTCAAAAGTGGAATGTCGAATCCCGGCTTGACGGGGAGGTGGTGGTCTGCGGCCTTCGTCGTCCGGTTTTCCCGCGGATCGATGTGTATCAGCGTCGCTCCCTGCTTGACCGTCGGGGCGATGTACGAACTGAAGATGATGGGGTGTTGTTCGGCGGGATTCGCGCCACAGACCAGAAAACAGTCGGCTTCGACGAGGTCTTCGAGGGTGTTCGTCATCGCGCCCGCGCCGAACCGAGACTGCATCGCAGCCACCGTGGACGAGTGACAGAGACGTGCGCAGTTGTCGACGTTGTTCGTCCCGAGCGTGCGAGCTAGTTTCTGGTAGACGTAGTTCTCTTCGTTCGTACATCCGGAGGATGCGAAAAAGCCGAGCGAATCAGGGCCGTGCTCGTTCAGGATTCGACCGAACTCCCGTTCGACCAGCGAGAGTGCCTCGTCCCACGAGACGGGGACGAGTTCGCCGTCTTTGCGTACTTGCGGTTCCGTCAGTCGTTCGTCGTGTCCGAGGACTTCGTAGGCCGCGACCCCTTTGGGGCAGAGTTCACCTCGACGGTTGACCGGCGCGTGCCATCCTCGACCCTTCCCGGACTCTGCACGTCTGACACCACAGCCGACGCCGCAGAACGGACAGATACTTTTCGCGTCCTCGTCAGGCATATCTGTTCCTGTGAACGCGACCTGCTGAGGTTTACCGGAGGCGTCTCCTCGTCCCCATATCATTCGACCGACTCCGAGTGAGAGCGTAATCGGATACGAACGACAGGGAACCCGGAGACGGAATGCAGAGATAGCGAATCGAAACTCGAATTCGACACGACGGTCACCGCCGTGTCGGATGGATACGGTCTATCTTCTCGACGACGCGACGTGCCAGCGGGCGGTCACGGTCGGGTGTTCGGTCGTCCCGAGCATGACATTCCAATTCGTACCGGAGCCGGTTGAGTTCGAACTCGGTGAACACGAACTCGTCTCCTTCCATCGTATCGAGGAGGACGAGTTCGACGTCAGGGGCGGGCAGTTTCGTCTCCGGAAGGACGCCAGCCTCGATGTACTGGAGGAGCGCCACGTGGACCACCCACTGCTCTTCGCGGGTCAGATGTAGTTCGACGATGGGGGTATCGTGGGTTACTGGGGCCATCGTTCGATTTCTATTTGTTATTCGGTTACGCTACGTTAGTCAGTAGGAAATGGTTACATATATGGTGTGCTAACTTGGCGCACAGTAGATTACCGAACAGTAACGGCAATGCGGGTGAGACGCGGTGACTGCAATCGATTGGTCGTCCCGTTCACAGCTCGATTCAAGCGAGCGAATCGCTCTTGCTTTCTGCGGGAGCGAGATACTCCGTCCCCCAGTCGTGCATCGCTACGACGACGGGTTGGAGCGACTCGCCGTACTCGGTCAACGAGTACTGGACGCGAATCGGTTTCTCGTTCACGATTTCACGCGTAACGAACTGATTTTTCTCCAGATTTTCGAGGTTGTCCGAGAGGACTTTGCTGGAGATTCCATCGACTGCAGCCTTCAACTCGTTGAACCCACTCGGTCCGTGAACGAGCAGTCGGTGAACGATGACCGGGTGCCACTTCTTACCGATGAGCGACGTCGTCGACGTGATGGGACACCACTCTTCGCCCGCACACCAGACTTCGAGTTGCTCTACCGGTTCTCCCATGTCTCTCTATTGGACTTCCACGACGATATAGTCACCTCTCGTAACGAAGTCGTTCTTGGTAACTGCCACTTCGAGTTTTGCCGTTCCCTGTGAACGCTCCGAGCCACCCTCCTCAGAGATGATATAGCGAAATACAGTGTATGACGGACGCCACCCAAAACGCACCCGTTACCACACCAGCTACTCGTCGATTCCTCGACCCTGGCTTCTCGGTCTGGTTCGACTGTGACGTTTCGTAGACCAGCAGTCCGTCGGGGACTGTGACGAGAAGAGACCCCCGTCTTCTCACGTTTTACAGCACTCTCGGACCGTTCGTCAGCGTTCGACGACGAGGACGAACGTATCCGGTCGCTCCGCACCGTATCCTACCTCGAACCCGGCCGTTTCTGCCATCTTTCGCGCCGTTTCGAGGTCGTATCGCTCTTCGAGAGGTGGCCCATCGTCTCCGTTGCCGTCGCCACTCCAGTCTGCGACGACCAATCGACCACCCGGTCGCACGGTTCGCGCTACTTCGGCCAGCGAGTCCTCGCTGGCGAATTCGTGGAACGTCATCGTCGAGAAGACGGCGTCGAGTTCGCCATCCTCGAACGGCAAATCGGAGATGTCCGCCGTGACCAGCGAGACGTTTTCCGGAACGCCCTTCTGGCGGTAGTGGTCGTGCATCGCTTCCTGTACGTCCACCGCGTACACGCTCCGGACGAACGGTGCCACGTCGTCGGTGTAGAAACCGGTGCCGCTTCCGAGGTCGGCGACGACGTCGGCGTCGTCCGTATCGAGGTGGCCGACCAGTTCTTCACGTGAGACGAACCGATATCGGTCCGGCTCTTCGAGTTTGCTCGCTTTTTCGGCGTCGAACGTATGAAAACCCATCTCGTCTATCTCTGTCTGCCGCTACGATAAAACGTTGCCCTCAGGCGAACTGTTCGACGAGGTTCGTGAGCGTCGACTCGTCTTGCACACCAACCATACGCTTTACCATTTCACCATCGGAGTACAGCGCGAGCGTCGGCACACCGCGCACGCCGTTCTGTTGAGCGAGCATCTGGTGTTGGTCGATGTCTACCTTCGCAACGACTGCGTCCGTGTTCCGTGCGATGTTCCCCACTATCGGTTCGAGCATCTTGCACGGTCCACACCAGTCCGCGTAGAAGTCGACCAGCACCACGTCGTACTCGTTCGTGATTTGGTCCAGGTGACTGGGACTATCGACGTGTACCGGGTCAGTGGGAACGTTGGCCTCCTCTGCGGAACTTCTGTTCTCTATCTCGGCACGTTTTCGCTGTCGTATCTCTTCGAGTTCGTCGTCCATATACGGCGGGGTAGGTCACACAGCGACTTAACGGTTTTGTAAGGGCGATACAATACACTGCGAAATTTGTCGGGCGCTTCTGTCCAGGCTCCTTCACGGGACTTTTCGATTCGTTCGACGGCCCGGGGCGACGTTCTACAAATTCAACCCGAATATTCGTCTAGATAGCTATCGGGATATCCACGTGACGGAAGCGACGTGTTCACCGACGGCCGTATCCCCACTCTTCCATCACACGCCGAACGTCGTCGACGTTCTCCAGACCAGCACGGATGAGCGCCTCGCGTACGTCGAGGGCCATCACCTTGTCGCCGGCGAACGCCTGACTCAGTTCGCGTTCGAGGTCGTCGATTTCGGTTGCAGTGTCGTCTTGAACGTACACCGGGACGGCTTCTCGGTCGGCTTTGACCGTTCGCCGAGCGAAGATGAACGGGAGCGCCGTTTCGTTCTCGGTCGTCACCGGTCCGTCTGTCGTGTCGCCGTTCGCACTCGGTGGTTTCTCGGACCCGTAGCTGTCGACGTCGTCGCCGTAGTCGTCGTCGGTCGCGCCGTACCGGTCGTCTTTGGTCATGCTTCGGCCTCCACGTCGACGGTTCCGTGTTCGATGATTTTCGCGAGATGTTCGAAGTTCGCGAGCAGGTCGTGTTCGTACTCCCGCAGGTCACGGGTGTCCTCGCTCTCTGCGAACTCGAATACGTTCATCTGGTTTTTCCACGCCTCTTTCAAGACGTCGCGCTTTCGCACGCCGAACGGGGTAACCGGCTTACCGCCCGCTTCGAGTTCTTCGCGCGTGTCACGGTAGATGTTGGAGTCCCCGACTTCGTTCGGAACGACGGCGAGGATGCCCAGCGTGAAATCGTCGTCAAACTTCCGGAACCCACGTTCCATGCTGTCCAGCGTGTCTTCGAGACCTTCGATGGAGATGCTTCCCTTTCTGGTGAGTTCGATCGGGATGACGACGTTTCGCGCAGCGACGAGTGCGTTGTCCACGAGAACGTTCAGTGTCGCAGGTGGGTCGATGATGAAATAATCGTACTCCGACGCGAGCGGTTTGAGCGCAGACCGAAGTTGGAACTCCCTGAGCGAGGTGTTCCGTGCCGCCATCTCGCTTTCGATGTTCGCGAGTCCTTCGTGGGACGGAAGGAGGTCGAAATCCCCTGCCTCTACGATGAGCGAGCGAACGTCTTTTTCGTCGTCCAACAGCACGTGACCCAGGTGGTCTCGGTCGCCAGTCTTCAACTCCTGATAGCTGACGTGGTCGGTCAAACTCCCCAGTTGGGGGTCCAAGTCGATAACGAGAACCCGTTCGCCCCGTCGTCCCAGCGCGGCGGCCACGTTGGTCGCCATGGTGGTCTTGCCCACCCCGCCAGATTCGCTCCACAGTGTGATTGCCCGTTTCATACAGTCGGTTTCTATACGCTTACCCCTCATAAATTCTCGTCAGACGATAAGGTTGAACTATCCGGATAGCTATCTATATGGGTTGCTATCTAGATATATTTCTAGATATCTGGATGGGTAACCGATTCACACAGCACTCTCTCGACTGAATTTTGTTTTACGGCCGCCGTTTACACTCGTCACTCGCAGAAACCTCGGAAGAAATCTGTCCAGAAATCCCACCGGATACCTTCTCGGAAATCTCCTCGCATCACACACACCGCGTTTATCGCACTCGCAGTCCTCCCGGAGAGCTATCCGGATATCTCTGGAGAAATCTCGAAAGAGACGCTGTTCACGTCACAGGTCGATTTCAGTCCCTCTCCCCGTCTCCTCTGCGCGTGCGAGGAGGTGTTCGCTCGCGGCGGCGTCCAACACCGCAGACCCGACGCTCTCGACGACGACGATTTCCGATTCGGATGCACGCCCGGCATGTCCCTCGAACACGTCCGAAAGCGGTACGAGGTCCGTCTCCGTGCGCTCGCTCGCCCGCAGGTCACCGATTTCAGCGACCTCTTCTGGAACGTCGGCGAAGACGCGGTCGGCGCGCTCGAACGTCGTGGCGTCGAGTTCGCGCATCTCTGCGGTGTACGCCCCGATGGCGACGACGAGCGCTCCGGGTTCGAGCGCGTCGCCCGGGAAGACGGGCGACATCGCTGTCGTCGCCGTGACGACGACGTTCGCGTTCGAAACGGCTTCGCGTGGCGTGTCGACGGCCTTCGCAGGAACGTCCAGTTCTGCTTCGAGGTCTTCGGCGCACTCGCGTTTCGATTCGCTGGGGGAGTACACGCGAATCGATTCGATGTCCGTAGCAGCGGCGATACAGCGGGCCTGCCATCTCGCCTGCGTTCCAGCACCGACGACCGCGAGTGTAACCGGCGACGTAGCGAGTTCGGCGGCAGCGAGGCCGCCGATACAGCCGGTTCTGGCGTTCGTGACCCTCGTGCCGGCGACGAACGCGGCTGGTTTCCCCGTCTCGGCGTCAGTGAGCGCAATCTGTGCGTTCACGGTCGGGAGCCCTCTCTCGACGTTTCCCTCGTGAACGCCGACCAGTTTCGTCGCGTAGTGACTCGCACCGTGGATGTACGCGGGCATGACGAGGCCCGTCCCGAGCGGATCTTCGCCCACCAGACCCGCACCGACGGGGAAATGCGGGCGGTCGGGGCGTTCTACCTCGTCGCGACCCTGCTTGACGAACGCCTCGCGGACGACGGGGAGCAGCGATTGTACGTCGAGCAGAGAGGCAACGTCGGCGTCGGAGAGGATTCGAACCATGGTCGTCTTTCGTCCCCCCTGGTCTTAGATTCCGGCGATGGAACCATTATCCGGGAGTTCCTACGCCACTGCATGCAAGTCGTCGTCGTCGGTGGCGGTATCGTAGGCTGTGCGGGTGCGTACTATCTTGCCGAGCGAGGGGCCGAGGTCGTCGTCTGTGAGCGTTCGAACGTCGGTGCCGGAAGCACCGAACGCTCGGCGGGAGGCATCCGGGCCCAGTTTTCGACGCCCGTCAACGTCGCGCTCTCGCAGGCGAGCATGCAAGTCTGGGAGCGATTCGAAGACGAGTTCGACACGGACATCGCCTATCGCCGCCCCGGATATCTCTTTCTCGCCAGAGAGGAAACGACTGCGGAGGGGCTCGCCGACACCGTCGCCATGCAGAACGAACGGGGTATCCCGAGCCAACTTCTCGCTCCCGACGAAGCCCGCGAGCACTGCCCCGGCCTGCGGAGCGAGACCTTCCACGCCGCGACGTACTCTTCGTCGGACGGCTTCGCGGACCCGCATCTCGCGCTGCAGGGATTCGCCATGGCTGCTCGCGAAGCAGGGGCAGAGATACGAACCGGCGTCGAGGTCACGGACGTGCTTCGCGAGGATGGCGCCGTCGTCGGCGTCGAGACAACCGAGCGCAGAATCGACGCCGATTTCGTCGTCAACGCCGCCGGCCCGTGGGCCAGTCGCGTCGCCGAACTGGCTGGAATCGACGTGCCGGTCGTCCCCGAACGCCGTCAGATCGCCGTCGTTGACCCCGAAACGCCGGTACCCGAGACGGTGCCCCTGACCATCGACCTCGACACGGGGTCGTACTTCCGGCCGGAGCGAGAGGGAGCAACACTCGTCGGCGGCCATTTCGGTCGGTCGTCTACCGCCGACCCGGACGCGTACGACCGGTCGACCGACCTCGATTGGACCGTCGAGGCGCTAGAGCGCGTCTCGGAATGGACGACCTACTTCGGCCCACAGTCCCGCATCAGACGCGGCTGGGCGGGTCTGTACGCCGTCACACCCGACCACCATCCGATACTCGAAGAGACGATACCGGGATTCGTGAACGCCGTCGGATTCTCGGGACACGGATTCCAACACGCTCCCGCGACCGGGCAACTCGTCGCGGAACTCGTCTTCGAGGGTACCGCATCGCTCGTGGATATCTCTGGGCTGGACAGCGCGCGATTCGCGGAGGGACGGACGGTAGAAGAGCGAAACGTAGCGTGAGTCGTTCGGTTGGGCGAAATACGTCGCCCAACTTGCTGGCGAACGTACAACTATAACCCTCGCGTGAGACGTGTCACCAATGTCCGAGACGTTCGAACTAGAGGACTTCTACGACCTGACGCTCACAACCGACGTCGCGCTCTCGCCGGACGGCAGTCGACTGGCGTTCGTCGCCGACGAATTCGACCGCGAGGAGGACGAGCGACGAACGTCACTGTTCGTCGTCCCGACCGATGGAAGTGACGACCCGCATCGTCTCTCACGAGCCTCCGATGCCTCGTCGCCGAAGTGGTCGTCGGATGGGTCGAAACTGGGCTTCCTGGCCGCGCGCGAGGAGGACACCGCACTGTCGGTGCGGGACGATACCGAAGACGAGAATGGTGGTGACGACGAGGACGAGGCTGTGAGTGCTGGTGACGACGACGAACCCAAACCCCAGTTGTGGGTGTTCGACCTCGAACGCGGCGGTGACGCCCGGCAGGTGACCGACCGCGAAGAGGGCGTCCGGGAGTTCGACTGGGGGCCTGAGAGTGACCGACTCGTCGTCTCGGCGCGCGACCCGACAGACGACCAACGGGAGTATCTCGACGAACTGCGGGACGGAGGGCCGGTCGAAATCGACCGTCTCCAGCATCGATTCGACGGGAAAGGATTCCTCGACGACGTGACGACGTACCTGTTCGTCGTCGACCTCGCGTCCCGAGAGGAGTGCAGACTGGACGACGCCTACGGTGGCGGCGCGTACGAACCCATGACGGGGTTGCAACCTGCGTGGGGCACGGAGCGAATCGCTTTCGTCTCGAACCGTACCGAGCGCCCCGACGATTCGGGCGTGATGGACGTGTTCACAATCGACCCGGACGGGAGCGACCTGCGACAGGTCACCGACTCCGAACTCACCGCAGGGTCGCCAAGGTGGAGTCCCGACGGTTCTCGCCTCGCGTTCGTCGGCGGCGACGCCACGAACTGGCACGTCCCGACGCAGGTGTACGTGGCGGACGACGGTGCGTACCAGTCGGTCACGGAGTCGCTCGACCGGACGGTGGCGCACGCGAACCGCCTCCGCTGGGCAGACGAAGAGACGATTTTCGCACCCATCGCCGACGAGGGAAGCGTTCGATTGGTGCGGTGTTTCGCCGACGGACGCGACCCCGAGTTCACCGCCGAATCGCAAGGCGAGTATCGAACGATTCGAACCTTCGACCTCGCGGGGGAGACGGCCGCGTTCCTGTTCACCGAACCGAGAGTGGTCGGCGACCTCTACGCCACGACGGTGAGCGACCTCGACGCCGGTGAACCGTCCCGGCTGTCCGACCTCAACGCGTCGTTCGAGGAATCCCACGCCATGCCCGAGTGTCGGCGGGTCGTCTACGAGAACGACTCCGGCGACGACGTCGAGGCTATTGCCTACCTCCCCGCCGACTTCGACCCCGACGACCCGGACCCGCGACCCCTCGTCGTCTCCATCCACGGCGGGCCGATCTCCTACGACGCACCGGAGTTCCGCTTCGAGTACGCCTACTGGGCAGACCGTGGGTACGTCGTCCTCCGCCCCAACTACCGGGGCAGTAGTTCCTACGGCCGCGAGTTCAGCGAGGTCATCCGTGGCGAGTGGGGTTCGCGCGAAGTCGAAGACGTACTCTCCGGCGTCGACCATCTGGTCGAACGTGGATGGGTCGATTCCGACCGCACCTTCGCCACCGGCTTTTCCTACGGTGGAATCACGACCGGCTTTCTCGTCACGAGCACAGACCGTTTCGCCGCCGCTGCCGCCGAACACGGAATCTACGACCTGCGGTCGTGTTACGGAACCGACGACGCTCACAAGTGGTGGGAGAACGATTTCGGCCTCCCGTGGGAGAATCCGGAGGCGTACGACGCCGCATCGAGTATCACGGACGTCGGTAACGTCGAGACGCCCCTACTGATCACGGCGGGTGGCGAAGACTGGCGCTGTCCGCCCTCGCAGTCCGAGCAACTCTACGTCAGCGTCAAAAAACGAGGCGTCCCGGCGAAGTTGGTCGTCTATCCCGACGAACACCACAACATCGGCGATCCGGACAGAGCGGTTCACCGCCTCGACCAGCTGACCGAGTGGTTCGAAACGCACGATCCAGGTCGGGTGTAATGGTTCATTAGCTCTTGAACGGTCGCGCTACTTATTCACGCGCTCGGTCTACTCTCGTTTGGAGGGATAGTGATGAGTGAAACTGAAACGAGAGAGCGGACGACACGACAGACCGACACTGACGAGTCGAACCTGAGGTGGCTGAGCGGGTTCGTGTCGCTCGTCGGTGCGTGGATATTCATCTCGGCGTTCGTCTACCCGGCGATGTCGGTGACGAGTTACTGGAACAACCTCATCATCGGCGGCGCGATATTTCTCGTCGCGGGCTACAACTACTACCGCATGATGAAGGGGATGTCCGCCAGCATCGGCAGTTCGTCGTTCGTCGCCCTGCTAGGACTGTGGATGATTCTCGTCCCGTTCGTCATGGACGTGGGAACGGCGTTCTGGAGCGACGTCGTCTCCGGAGTGGTCGTCGCCATCGTCGCCGGATACAACGCGTACGCTGGCAGAGAGGCGAGAGCGGCCGCACCCGCTGGAACCGCCTAACGGCGTTCTAGTTTTTCGAGCCGGAACGAGGCGAGATGGGTGCGGGTGACGAGTACCGCGAATCCGACCATGACGAGCGCGAACAGCGCGTGAAAGGAGAGTGCCGTCTCGTGAGCGTACGCGTTCCATAGCTGTGCGAGACCGAGCGCCACCGGGCCGAAGCTGAACAGAGTCGTCTGTGCCGGCAGTTCACGGTACAGTTCGCGGAAAGTAACGGTTGCTTCGTCGGTCATCAATCGGTCCTTGAACCCACTCGTGAGTGCGTCGACAATACCGTTTCGAAATCGTGCGGCTATCTCCTCAATCGTCTTTCGGCGCGTAGATGTCTATCTCACCGCTCCCGTGGACGACGATTTCACACCCTCTGGCGGTAAATACGACCTTACCATCTTCGCGGAGCGTTCCGTCGTGTTTTCGGTCGAAGATGGCGTCGAGTGCGTCCGGGTCGATGCTGTCGTAGAGCCACGTATCCTTTCTTTCGTCACGCCCGACGATTTCTTCCACTGCCCTGATTACTCGCGTACTCACGTCGTCGCAACCGCTCTCGACGCGATACGCTTCGAACTCCCCCCTGTCGAGTTCCGGTAGACGTTCTGTCAGTCGGTCATCTCTCATCGTCACACATTCCTGTATCGTTCAGTTGATGAGTCAATTTAGTCACAAGGATATAAGAATCACGGTTATAATTAAAATTAGCGAACCATACTTTCTATCTCACTTGTGGTGATAGTATCTGACCCACGAATAGCTCCTCGAATCACCGTCGACTCCGGGAATATCAGCGGTTCCCGCCGACGTGACGCCAGACGAGGACCGAGACCGCGAGTGCGACGAGGGCAATCGGCCCGGTAAATCCGGGGAGATTCGACGTCCCCGTCGACGTCGATTCGGTTCCGGACTCGCCGTTCACACCGTTCGACCGGGTCGTGGTTTCACCTCCGCCGCCGTCTACCGTCGTCTTCGTCGATTCGAAAACCCGCCCATCCGCGCCGAGAGAGAGCACCCAGCCGTCTTTCTCATTCGCTCCGAAACCGCCGGTCTGTCCCGCGAGGAGGTATCCTCCGTCGTGGGCTCGAATCGCGGGCCACGGTTTGTCCCACGAATCGCTTCCGTAGACCGTCTCCCACTGCATTTGTCCGTCGGCGCCGGTTTTCACCACGTATCCGTCCGCGCTTCCGATTCCACCAGTCAACGTCCCACCGGTGAACAGATAGCCACCGTCGTCCGTTCGCATGGCCGAATCGAGCCAGTCGTCGCGCTCTCCGCCGTAGCGGTTCTCCCACGCGAGTTCGCCGGTCGCGTCGTATCGAAGTACCCACCCGTCACGCGACGCCCCGCTCTCGGATTCGCCGGTGAGTACGACTCCGCCGTCGCCGCCCGCCGCCGCCCAGATGGCTTCTCGACTCGATCCGCCGCGAGTCCGTTGCCAGCGGCGTGCTCCCTCGTTGTCCACCCGGAGAGTCCACGCATCCTGGCTCGCTCCTTCGACTTCACCAGCGAGGAAGTAGCCGTTCGACGTGGGGACGACCGCTTTCAGTCGTCCGGTTGAGTAGCCATCCGGAGCGGCGAACGTCTCCTCCCACGTCCTCGACCCCGAACCGTCGAACTTCGTAAGCCAGCCTTCGACGCCGGAATCACCCCGCGTCCACCCCGCGAGAACGTACCCCCTACCGTCGCGCTCTATCCCGTAGAATGCGCCGACACCGGGGGTTCGCTCGTTCCGTTTCGAGCCGTCCTCACCCAGTTCGAGTAGCCACCCGTTCGGCGTCCCCTCGCGGTCGGTTCGTCCGGCGACGACGATGCCGTCTTTCGTCGTGACGACCGAGTACAGCCTGTCGGTTCCCGGCCCGCTGAACGTTCGTTCCCACTCCGGTTCGCCATCTGCGCCGATTTTTACGACCCATCCGTCGATTCCGGTGCCGGATCGTTCCGTCTCTCCGGCGAGGACGTAGCCGCCGTCGTCGGTTCGCGCGATGTCGGCGAAGATATCGTCGCCTGAACCGCCGTAGGTTCGGTTCCAGCGTTCGGACGGTGCCGGGTCCGTCTGTGCCTCCAGTGCGCCGCCGGGGAGAGAGACCACCCCCACACAGGACGCGAAGAGAACGACGACCACGAGCGTTGCGGTGCGTGCCATGCGCGGTGGTCGGGGACGACCGAGTTTGTTGTGCCGCTAGTACTCGTCGAGTAGGCCTGCTCTGTGCTCCGGTAGTTGTGGGCTACCCGGCCCGAACCACAACCCATTCTTCGGTGTGGTTCTTGCCCCTCCTCATGGTTCGGACTCCAGTGTTTTTCGCGCTGATCGGAATGGTATCGTGGGGTGCGTGGGCGCTGTTCGCCGACGTCTCGACCCAGACGCTCGCACCGGAAGTGTCGATGGCCGTCTCCTACGCGGTCGGTGTCGGTGTCGCTGTCGTGTACATCGCCAGCAAGTCGGGGTCGGTGACGTTGGCCGGGTCGGGCGTCGCGTTCGCGGTCGCTGGTGGGGTGTTCTCCGGTATCGGCTCCATCAGCTACTACGCCGCGCTCCAACGCGGGAATACGGCCATCGCGACGACGGTCACCGCCCTCTACTTCGTCGTGGCAGCCATCCTGGGTGCCATTTTCCTCGGCGAGACGGTCGAACTGCGCGACTTCGCGGGAATCGGACTGGCTATCGGGGCGGTCGCTCTGCTGGCGACGTGATGTGAATCGGGTTCTATGAATCGTATGTCGCTATATCCTTCCTCACTCGACTTACCTCCACAGGTTCGGAGGATAGAAAAATACAAACCACTAGATCGGATATACGACTGGATTTCGTCGCGTTCAGTCGGTTCTGGCGTCGTCATCTGGTATGACGACGCCGAAAACCGAAGACGCGGTGGACGCCCTGGTCAAGCAAGCTGAATCTCTCTGTGCGGTTCACGACCATATCACCCGCG